>NZ_JBJGYL010000006.1:0-205800 GCF_054049975.1 Geodermatophilus sp. SYSU D01119
GCCCCGGCCCCCCGCCCCCCCCCGCCCCCCCCCCCCCCCCCCCCCCCCCCCCCCCCCCCCCCCCCCCCCCCCCCCCCCCCCCCCCCCCCCCCCCCCCCCCCGCCGGGATCAGATGGGGAACTCGACGCCCTGCGCCAGCGGCAGCTCGCCGGAGAAGTTGACCGTGTTGGTGGCCCGGCGCATGTAGCCCTTCCACGCGTCCGAGCCCGACTCCCGGCCACCGCCGGTGGCCTTCTCGCCGCCGAACGCGCCGCCGATCTCCGCGCCCGACGTGCCGATGTTGACGTTGGCGATGCCGCAGTCGGAGCCGTCGGCGGCGAGGAACCGCTCGGCCTCGGCCTGGTCGGAGGTGAAGATGCTCGACGACAGGCCCTGCGGCACGTCGTTGTTGAGCGCCACCGCCTCCTCGAGCGTGCGGTAGGTGAGCACGTAGAGGACCGGCGCGAAGGTCTCCTGCCGCACGATGTCGGTCTGGCCGGGCATCCGCACGAGCGCCGGCTCGACGTACCAGGCGTCGGGGGCCTCCTCGGCCAGCCGCCGCCCGCCGCCGACGACGACCTCGCCGCCCTGCTGGCGGGCGGCCTGCAGCGCGTCCTGCATGCCCTTGTAGGCGGCGTCGTGGATGAGCGGGCCCACGAGCGTGCCGGCCTCCAGCGGCGAGCCGATCGGCAGGTTGCGGTAGGCCGCGGCGACCCGCTCGACGAGGGCGTCGGCGACGTCCTCGTGCACGATCACGCGGCGCATCGTCGTGCAGCGCTGCCCGGCGGTGCCGGCCGCGGAGAAGACGACGCCGCGGGTGGTGAGGTCGAGGTCGGCCGACGGCGTGACGATCGCGGCGTTGTTGCCGCCGAGCTCGAGCAGCGAGCGGCCGAAGCGGTCGGCCACCCGCGGGCCCACGGCGCGGCCCATGCGGGTGGAGCCGGTGGCCGACAGCAGCGCGATCCCGGGCGAGTCCACGAGCGCCTCGCCGACGTCGGCGCCGCCGATGAGCACCTGGCTGAGCCCCTCGGGCGCGCCGGTCTCGGCGATCGCCCGGTCGAGCAGCGCGGCCGACGCCAGCGCCGACAGCGGCGCGAGCTCCGAGGGCTTCCACACCACCGGGTCGCCGCAGACCAGCGCGAGCGCGGTGTTCCACGACCAGACGGCGACCGGGAAGTTGAAAGCGCTGATGACGCCGACGACGCCGAGCGGGTGCCAGTTCTCGGTGAGCCGGTGGCCGGGCCGCTCGGAGGCGATGGTGCGGCCGTAGAGCTGCCGGGACAGGCCGACGGCGAACTCGCAGATGTCGATCATCTCCTGGACCTCACCGGCCGCCTCGGAGGTGATCTTGCCGACCTCGATGCTCACCAGGGTGGCCAGGTCGGCCTTGTGCTCGCGCAGCAGCTCGCCGAGCCGGCGCACCAGCCCGCCGCGCACCGGCGCCGGCACGGTCCGCCACTGCCGGAAGGCCTCCCCCGCCCGCTCGACGGCGGCCTCGACGTCGGCCGCCGTCTGCCGGCGCACCGACAGCAGGTGCTGCCCGTTGACCGGGGAGGTCACCGGGTGGTCGCCGGCGACGGCGCCGAGGTCGACCCCGCAGCGGCGGGCGGCCTCCTCGGCGAGTCGGCGGAGCTCCTCGGCGGTGGGCAGGCTGGTCACGGAGCGGTTCTCCCTCAGGTCAGGATGCAGTTCGAGTGAGGTTCTCACGGCCGCCCTGCAGGGTCCCGCTGCGAGCGTGCGAGGAGCGGGGGGCAGGGTGGTCCTTCGTCTAGACGACGTTCAGCTCGGGCCGGACGGCCGCGCCCTCGAAGCGTCCCGCATCGAACACCGACACGTCGACGAGGGGCTCCCGGCCCAGGTACAGGTCGCGCACCACCTCCCCGACGGCCGGCCCCATGAGGAACCCGTGCCCGGAGAAGCCGGTGGCGTAGAGGAACCCCTCGACGTCGCGGGCGCGGCCGATGAGCGCGTTGTGGTCCGGCGTCATCTCGTACAGCCCGGCCCAGCCGCCGGAGACGCCGACGCCGGCGAGCGCGGGCGCGCGCCGCTCGATGGCCTCACCGAGCCGCGGCAGCCACGCGTCGGAGCGGGTGAGCCGGAAGCCGGGCGTCTCCTCGGGGTCGGACATGCCCATGAGCAGGCCCCGGCCCTCGCGGTGGAAGTAGAAGGAGGTGGCGAAGTCGATGGTGAACGGGGTGTGCGGGTCGAGGTCCGGCACCGGCTCGGTCACCAGGATCTGCCGCCGCAGCGGGGTCACCGGCAGGTCGACGCCGGCCCAGGCGCCCACCTCCGCCGACCACGGGCCCGCGGCGCAGACGACGGCACCGGTGCGGATGCTGCCCGCGGCGGTGTGCACCGCGGTGACCCGCCCGCCGGTGACCTCGATGCCGGTGGCCGCGCGGCCGGGCAGCAGCGTGGCGCCGGCCCGGCGGGCGGCCGAGGCGTACCCGAGCACCACCGACTCCGGGGTGCAGTGCCCGTCGGTGGGCGAGAACGCGGCGGCGAGCAGCCCGTCCGTCGCGATCAGCGGGGAGAGCCGCTGCGCCTCGGCGACGTCGACCATCCGGCTGGGCACGCCGAGGGAGTTCTGCAGCGCGACGGCCTCCTCGAAGGCGGTGACCGCCTCGGGCGTGGACAGCAGGAACAGGTAGCCGACCTCGGCGTAGTCGATCTCCTGGCCGAACCGGGCCGGGAAGTCGCGGAAGGTCTCCAGGCTGCGGGCGCCGAGGGTCACGTTCACCGGGTCGGAGAACATCGCCCGCACGCCCCCGGCCGCGCGGCTGGTGGAGCCCGACCCGAACGTGTCCCGGTCGAGCAGGACGACGTCGGGCACCCCGGCGCGGGCGAGCTCGTAGGCACTGGCCAGGCCGGTCAGCCCGCCGCCGATGACGACGACCGACGCCTCCTCCGGCAGCGCCCCGCTCACGCCGCACCCCCGAACGCCGCGACGACGTCGGCGGTGGAGCAGCGGTGGCCGAGCAGGCTGTGGTCCGGGCTCGCCAGGGACCGCCGTGCCGCGTCCTCGTCGACCACCCCGCAGGCGTCGTCGACCACCACCGGCAGCAGGCCGGGGTCGGCGGCGTGCCGCGCGGTCGGCTCGATGCCGATCTCGCGCACCGCGCCGACGACGACCAGCGTGGTGACGCCGCGGTCGCGCAGCGCGGCCTCCAGCGGGGTGCCGACCAGCGCCGACATGCCCAGCTCGTCGACCACCGGCTCGCCGTCGGCCGGCGCGAGCGCGGGGTCGAGCTGGGTGTGCGCGGCGTCGGGCGGGAAGGACGCGGGGACCTCGTCGGCCCGGTCCCCGCGCTGCCAGGCCATCGCGGTGCGCAGCGCGGCCACGCCCAGGTGCGAGGGCGGCAGCGACACGTGCCCCACGCAGGAGACGGGGACGCCGGCGCCGCGGGCCGCGGCGAGCACGGCGGCGGTCCGCGCGGTCCGCCCCTCCCGGTCGCGGACGGCGGCGAGGATGCCCACCTGGGCGTCGTGGACCAGGACCGCGGCCGCACCCGGGCGGCCCATCTCCGCCACGGACTCGGGCACGTCCGGGCCGAAGGCACGCTGCATGGCGGCAGCCTCTCAGCCGCGACGCGGTGCCACCAGGCCCGCCACGCCATGGCGTGGGGCCGCAGGCGACGGCCGGGGAAGCGACGTGCGGGCGGTCCTCATCGGGTCCACCGGCGGACCCGAGGTGCTCTCGGTGCGCGACCTGCCCGACCGGAGCCCGCCGAGGCTCAGGTGCTGGCGAGCTGCTGCTCCCCTGAGGCCGCTGGCGCCGGCCGGGCCGGCCGGGCCTCAGACCAGCCCGTGGGCGTGCACCGCCTCGGCCACCTGGAGGAAGCCCGCCACGTTGGCCCCGAGGACGAGGTCGCCGGGCGAGCCGTACTCCTCCGCGGTGTCGTGGCAGCGCCGGTGGATGCCGCGCATGATCTCCTCGAGCCGCGCCTCGGTGTGCTCGAAGGACCAGCGGTCCCGCGAGGCGTTCTGCTGCATCTCCAGCGCCGACGTCGCCACCCCGCCGGCGTTGGCGGCCTTGCCCGGCGCGAAGGCGGTGCCCGCCTCCCGGAAGACCCGGACCGCCTCCGGGGTGGCCGGCATGTTGGCCCCCTCGACGACGTAGCGGCAGCCGTTGCGGGCGAGCACGGCGGCGGCGTCGCCGTCGAGCTCGTTCTGCGTGGCGCTGGGGACGGCGACGTCGCACGGGACGTCCCAGATGCTCCCGCCCGGCACGAACGACGCGGACGGGACCCGCTCCGCGTACTCGCCGATCCGGGCTCGCTCGACCTCCTTGACCTGCTTGAGGACCTCGAGGTCGATGCCCTTCTCGTCGACGACGTAGCCGCTGGAGTCCGAGCACGCGACGACGGTCCCGCCGAGCTGGTGGACCTTCTCGATGCCGTACACGGCGACGTTGCCCGAGCCGCTCACGGTGACGCGCTTGCCGTCGAAGGACTCCCCCGCGGCCTCCATCATCGCCTGCGCGAAGAAGGCCGCCCCGTAGCCGGTGGCCTCGGTGCGCACCAGGGCGCCGCCCCAGCCGAGCCCCTTGCCGGTGATGACGCCGGACTCGTAGCGGTTGGTGATCCGCTTGTACTGGCCGAACAGGTAGCCGATCTCGCGCGAGCCCACGCCGATGTCGCCGGCGGGCACGTCGGTGTACTCGCCGAGGTGCCGGTAGAGCTCGGTCATGAAGGACTGGCAGAAGCGCATGACCTCGGCGTCCGAACGGCCCTTGGGGTCGAAGTCCGAGCCGCCCTTGCCCCCGCCGATGGGCATGCCGGTGAGCGCGTTCTTGAAGACCTGCTCGAAGCCGAGGAACTTCACGATGCCGAGGTTCACCGAGGGGTGGAACCGCAGGCCGCCCTTGTAGGGGCCGAGCGCGGAGTTGAACTCGACGCGGAAGCCGCGGTTGATCTGCACCTCGCCGGAGTCGTCCTGCCACGGGACGCGGAAGATGACCTGCCGCTCGGGCTCGCAGATCCGCTCGATCGTCTTCATCTCGGTGTACTCGGCGTGCCGGTCGAGGACCACCGCCAGCGACTCGAGGACCTCGCGGACGGCCTGGTGGAACTCCGGCTCCGCGGGATTGCGCCGCAGGACCTCCTCGTGGATGCGTTCCACCACGGCCGGGACGTCGGTGTGCACGCTGGCTCCTCGGGGTCGGCCGGATCCGTTCCGGATCCGGGCTGCCGTCATGATGCCCGCCGAGGTCCGGGTGCACGCCCGGCGGGAGGGTCCCAGCGGACGCACAGCCGGTGCCCAGGGCGCGCACCGGCGGGACACCGAGCGTGGACGGCGACCCCGCACCGCCGTCCGCCAGGAGTACCCGTGCCACTGCAGGACCCGCCCGTCCCCTCCTACGAGGGCCGCCCCCTGCCCCGCCCCGCGGAGGAGGTGGTCGACCAGGGGCTGGCCTTCGACATCGGCACCCTCGTGAGCCGCCGCCGGCTGCTCGGCCTGTTCGGGATCGGCGCGGCGACCGTCGGCCTCGCCGCGTGCGGCGGCTCCACGTCGTCGTCCTCCTCGTCGTCGCCCTCGTCGTCGTCCTCGTCGTCGTCCTCGTCGTCGACGGCCGCCGCGGCGGGCGGGGAGATCCCCGACGAGACCGCCGGCCCCTACCCGGGCGACGGCTCGAACGGGCCGGACGTGCTCGAGCAGTCCGGCGTCGTCCGCAGCGACATCCGGTCCAGCTTCGCCGACCACAGCGGCACCGCCGAGGGCGTGCCGATGACCCTGCGCCTGACGGTCACCGACCTCGCGAACGGCGGCGTCCCGTTCGAGGGCGTGGCCGTCTACGTCTGGCACTGCACCCGGGAGGGCGGCTACTCGCTGTACTCCGAGGGGATCACCGACCAGAACTACCTGCGCGGCGTGCAGGTGGCCGGGGCCGACGGCACGGTGACCTTCACCAGCGTCTTCCCGGCCTGCTACGACGGGCGCTGGCCGCACGTCCACTTCGAGGTCTACCCCGACCAGGCCTCGATTCCCGACTCCGGCAACGCCATCGCCACCTCGCAGGTCGCGCTGCCGCAGGACGTGTGCGAGGCCGTCTACGCGACCAGCGGGTACGAGGCCTCCGTCGCCAACCTGGCGCGGGTCTCGCTCGACGGCGACAACGTCTTCGGCGACGACGGCGGCGCGAGCCAGCTGGCCACGGTCACCGGCGACGTCACGAACGGCTACACGGTCACGCTGACCGCCGGCGTGGACACCACGACGACGCCCAGCGGCGGCGGGGCGGTGCCGGGTGGCGACGGCGCCCCGTCCGGTGCGCCACCCGGCGGCCCCGGGGGCACCCCGCCGGGCCCGCCGGCCTGACCCCCGCCGTCCTGACCGGGAAGGAGACCCCGTGAACCCGGGACCGGCCGAGATCGGCCTCGTCGTCCTCGCCGTCATGCTGCTGTTCGGCTACCGGAAGCTGCCCGACGCCGCGCGCTCGCTGGGCCGCTCGGTGCGCATCCTCCGGAGCGAGGTGCACGCCGCCCCGGAGCCGGCGTCCCCGCCGGAGGGCGTGCCGCTGCCTCAGGCGTCGACCGCCGCGTAGAGCCCGGCGTCGGCGCTGCGCCCGGTGGTGACCAGGTCGGCCACGACGCGGGAGGCCACCCACGCCTGCACGTGGCCCGTGCCGTTGTAGCCGCCGAGCGCCAGCACCCGCCCGTCGGTGCCGGGCACCGGGCCGCACCGGGGCAGGGGGTCGTCGGCGAACCCGACGACCCCCGCCCACCGGTGCGTCACCGGGGCGGTCACGCCGAGCTCCTCGGCCAGCCACCGGTCCAGCCGCGCCTGCACCGGCGCGGACACCTCGGCCCGGTCGGTCCAGCTCGCCGGCCCGTCGAGGTCGGAGAACCCGCCGAGCGCGATCCGGCCGTCGGCGGTCTGGTGGGCGTACTCGTAGCCGTGCCGCACGTAGACGGGGAACGGGAGGACCGTCTCGGCCAGGGGCGCGGTGGCCAGCATGTTGAGCCGGCGCGGCCGCACCGCCGCCGCGGACGGGACCAGCGCCGCGAGGTCCCCGTCGGCGGCCACGACCGCCCGGTCGCAGCGCACCTCGCCGGCCGCCGTCGGCACCCGGACGCCGTCGCCGTCCACCGTCGGCGGCGCGACGACCGGGGTGTGCTCGAAGAACCGCACCCCGTCGCGCTCCCGCGCGGCGGCGAGCGCCCGCAGCCAGCGGACGGGGTGCACCGACCCGTCGTGCGGGAATAACAGCCCCGCCCGGTCCGGCCGGGCCAGGCGGCCGGGGAGGTCCTCCCCCGCCACCGGGTCGCCCGGGAAGCCGTCCTCGGCGAGCGCCGCCGCGTCCGCGCGCACCTCGGCGGCCTCCGCCGCGTCGGCGGCGACCCGCACCAGCCCCTCGACCCGGAACGCGCCGCGGGCACCCACGGCCCCGGCGACGTCGAGCATCTCCCGCTGGGCGGCCAGCGTCGCCGCGTGCACGGCCGCGGCCCGCTCCCGGCCCCACAGTGCGCGGGTCTCGCCGTACGCCGGGGCCGCGCCGGCGAGGAAGAAGCCGCCGTTGCGCCCGCTGGCGCCGGAGGCGACCTCCGCCCGGTCGACGACGACGACCGACAGCCCGGCGGCCGACAGCCGGTGCGCGGTGGCCAGGCCGCCGGCGCCCGCGCCGACCACGCAGACGTCGGCGGTCACCGCGCCCTCCAGCGGCGGCCGGGGGCGGTACGGCTCGTCCTGCCAGAGCGGGACCGTGCTCACGGGCTCCTCCTCGGTCAGGCTCGTCCGTCAGGCGGCGGTCGGCGCCGGCTGCGGGAACAGCCGGCGCAGCACGTCGGCCAGGGTGACGACGCCGGCCACCGCGCCGCCGTCGGTGACCAGCGCGAGGTGGTTGCGGGTCTCGCGCATGGCCTTGAGGGCCGCGTGCACGGTGGTGTCGGCCTCGAGGGTGAAGACCGGCCGGGCGAACGGGGCGGCCGGGGCGTCGTCGGGCGCGGTGAGGGTGTCGCGGACGTGGACCACCCCGGTGACCTCCTCGCCGTCGACCGCGCCGAGCAGGATCCGCAGGTGACCGGAGGCCCGGGTGGCCGCGCGCACCTCGCCGGCGGTCGCGGCCGTCCGCACACCGGCCGGGCGCGAGCCGGTGCCGAGCAGCTCGCGGACGGTCAGCCGCTCCAGCTCCAGCGCGCCGGAGATCTGCGCGGAGAAGCTCGCGTCCAGCGCGCCCACGTTGGCCGAGTGCTCGACCAGGTGCCGCAGCGCGTCGGGGCTGTGGCCGACGGCGACCTCGTCGACCGGTTCCACGCCGACCCGGCGCACCAGCGCGTTGGCCGCGGCGTTGAGCAGCCGCAGCAGCGGCCGGAAGACCGCCAGGAAGGCCCGCATCGGCCCGGCGAGCAGCGTGGCCGAGCGCTCGGGGTGGGCGATCGCCCAGGACTTGGGCGCCATCTCGCCCACCACGAGGTGGATGAAGGTGACGACCAGCAGCGCCAGCACGAAGCCGGTGACGTCGGCGGCCACCAGCGGCAGCCCCCACGACTCGAACAGCGGCGTCAGCCAGTGGTGCACGGCCGGCTTGCTGACCGCGCCGAGGGCGAGGGTGGCCGCGGTGATGCCCAGCTGCGATCCGGCCAGCAGCAGGGTCAGCTCCGAGGAGTTGCGCAGCGCGGCGCGCGCCGAGCGGCTGCTCGGCGCCGCCTCCTCCAGCCGGTGCCGCTTGGCGGCCAGCGCGGCGAACTCGACGGCGACGAAGAACGCCGACAGCGCCACGATCAGGACGGTGACCGGGACGATCACCCACGGGTCGTCGGTCATCGGGAGGTCTCCTCGGCGGCGGGAGCGGCAGCGGGGCCGGCGGTCGCGCTGTGGTCGGGGGCCGCGCCCTCGGCGCGGCCGGGCAGCTCGAGGCGCACCCGGGAGGGCACGTGCCGCTCCACGGCGAGCACCTCGACGTCGAGCGCGCGGGCGGCGGGGGTGTCCTCGTGGACCAGGTCGCCGGGGTCGGGCGGGAGCTCGACCGTCAGCGTCGTGCCCGGCTCGGGCAGGTCGCCGTGGGCGGCGATCACCAGGCCGGCGATCGTCTCGTAGTCGCCGCGCGGCAGGTCCACCCCGAGGGCGCGCTCCACCTCGTCGACGTGCACGTCGCCGGCCATCTCCCACACGCCGTCGCCCTCGACCGGCACGTACTCCGGGTCGACGTCGGCGTCGTGCTCGTCGGTGATCTCCCCGACCAGCTCCTCGGCGAGGTCCTCGAGCGTGACGACGCCGGCGAACCCGCCGTACTCGTCGACGGCGCAGGCCAGCTGGTTGCGGGACTCGGTCAGCTGGCGCAGCACGTCGGGCAGCGAGGCCAGCGTCGAGACCACCAGGGGCGGGCGGGCGATGGCGGTCACCGGCGCGGTGTCGGGCACGGACGTGGTCAGCAGGTCGGCGAGGTGCACGACGCCGACGACGTCGCCGGTGCCCGACTCCAGCACCGGGTAGCGCGAGTGGCCGGAGGCCATCAGCCCGCGCAGCCGGCCGACCGTGTCGGTGTCGGACACGGTGCCCACCCGGGGCCGCGGGATCATCGCGTGCTCGACGTCGCGGTCGGGGAAGTCGAGGATCCGGTCGACCATCATCGACAGCTCGGCCGGCAGGTCACCGCTCTCCCGGGACTCCTCGACGATGTGCTCGAGGTCGCGGGCGGTGGCGGCGTGCTCGACGTCGTGCACCGGCTCGATGCGCAGCGCGCGCAGCAGCAGGTTCGAGGCCTGGTCGAAGACCCGGATGAGCCAGCCGAGCACCGTCAGGTAGGCGGTGGTGGAGGCGGCCAGCCGGCGGGCCACGGGCTCGGGCCGGGCGATGGCGAGGTTCTTCGGGAACAGCTCGCCGAAGAGCATCTGCACCAGCGTGGAGAACAGCAGCGCGAGGACGGCGCCGACGCCGATGCCGACGGCGGTCGGGACGCCGACGCCGCCGAGCAGCGTGCCGAGCGACTCCCCGATCAGCGGCTCGGCGACGTAGCCGACCAGCAGGCCGGTGACGGTGATGCCGAGCTGCGCGCCGGACAGCATGAACGACGTGCGGCGGGTGACCGCCAGCGCACGCTTCGCCGCACCGTCACCGGCCTCGGCGCGGGCGGCCAGCGTCGAGCGGTCGACCGCCATGTAGGCGAACTCCTGCGCGACGAAGTAGCCCGTGGCGGCGGTGATCGCGAGGACGACCAGGACGCCCAGGAGCAGAGACAGGACCTCGGTCACCGGCCACGCACCCCCTCAGCGGATCCGGGGGACGTGGCCTGGGGACTGTGATACGGGCTCATGGCTCTCTTCGACGGCGGGGATCGGCGCACCGATGCTGTCCCCGGGCAACGGAGCAGCCCCCGCGAGCGTTCCGGGGGCTCCCCGCCGGGGCGGGTCAGAGCGCGGCGTACAGGGCGCCGAGGTAGGCCTCCGACCGCGGCGAGCCGACGATCCCCGGCGCCATCCGGTTCATCATGTAGCTCGTCGTCACCCGGCGGTCGAGGTCCATCACGATCATCGAGCCGCCCCAGCCGCCCCAGAACGCGACCCGCCCCTCCGGCAGGTAGGGCACGGCCGCCGACGGCGAGAGCCCGAAGCCGATGCCCATCCGGAAGGGCACCCCGAGGACGAGGTCGACGCCGTCGGCCTGGACCTCGAAGACGCGGTCGACCGTCTTCTCCGACAGCAGCCGGACCCCGCCGGCCTCCCCGCCCAGCGACAGCACCCGCATGACGTCGAGGACGCCGCGGGCGTTGGAGTGCCCGTTGAGCGCGCCCATGTCGGCGGCCCGCCACTCGGGGGTGTTGGCCCGGCTCGCGTCGGCGACGGGGCCGGTGAAGCAGCGGACCATCGGGCTGGCCGGGTCGAGCGCGGCGAGGTCCATCGGCAGCGGCGGGGGCGGGACCACCGGCGCGATGCGACCCTCGTCCTCGGGCCGCGCGCCGATCTGGAAGTCGGCGCCCAGCGGCCCGGCGAGCTCCTCGGCCACGTACCGCTTGAGCGACCGGCCGTCGACGCGCCGCAGCACCTCGCCGAGCAGGTGACCCTGGTCCTGCGCGTGGTAACCCGATGCCGTCCCCGGCTCCCACCACGGCGCCTGCGCGGCCAGCCGGGCCACCGAGGTCTCCCAGTCGTACATGTCCTCGAGGGCGAACGGCGGGTCCCAGCCGGCGACCCCGGAGGTGTGGGCCATCAGGTGCCGGACGAGGACGCCGGCCTTGCCGTTGGCGGCGAACTCCGGCCAGTACTCGGCGACCGGCGCGTCGAGGTCGAGGCGGCCCTGGTCGGCCAGTGTGAGGACCGCCAGCGCGGTGATCGTCTTCGTCGTCGACCAGACGTTGACGATCGTGTCCCGCGTCCAGGGCGTGGTGCGGGCCTCGTCCCGCCAGCCGCCCCAGACGTCGACGACGGTCTCGCCGTCGACGTCGACGGCGATCGAACCGCCGAGCTCGTCGCCCTCCAGCTGGGCGGCGAACGCGTCGCGCACCCCGCGGAACCGGTCGTCGAACGTGCCGTGGACCTCGGCCATGAGCCCTCCCGGGGCGCCCGCGCGACCCCGGTGTCGCGCCGGCCGGATCACACCACGGTGCCCGCGGCGGGGGCAACGAGCGCGGGCACGAGGGCGTCGTCCGTGGTCATCCCACCGGCGGGGCCGTCCACACGACCCCGGACCGACGTCGACGACGGCGGGCACCCCGCCGCGCTGGAGCAGCCGGAGAGCCTGGTCGCCGACCTCCGCGCCTCCGTCCGGGAGCTCGGGCCGGCCCGACCGCGGCCCTCGTCGCCGGGAGGCCCGTCGTCGTGGGGGCCCGTCAGGCCGTGCTCGACGAGGGCGGCCTCCCCCGCCCCAGGACGTGCAGCAGCTGCTCGGGCCGGTCGGTGATGACCGCGTCCACGCCCAGCGACAGCGCGAAGCGCATGTCGTGCGGCTCGTTGACCACCCACACGTGCACCTGCGCGCCGGCCCGGTGCAGCCGCTCCACCAGGGAGGGGTGCTGGCGCAGCAGGGCCAGCGACGGCCCGACGATGCGGCCCGCCGGCCGCGGCCGCTGGGCGGACATCCACGGCCGCACCTGCCCGATGAGCTGCACGGTGGGGAGGTCGGGCGCCAGCAGGTGGACCCGCCGCAGCGCCGTCGGGGAGAAGCTCATGACGCGGACCGCGGCCTTCCCCGACCACTCCAAAGGACGGCCACCGGTCAGCAGGCCGAACCGCCGCAGGCTGGCCAGCAACGCCACCTCGACCTGCCCGGCGTGGCGCGTCGGGTGCTTGGTCTCGATCGCGAGCCGCACCCGCCCGGGTGAGGAGGTGACGTACTCCAGCAGGCGGTCCAGGGTCAGCACCCGGCCCGCGTCCTCGTCGGCCTCGACGTCGTCGTCCTCCACCGCGGCGGCGGTCGGCGCCGTGGCGCCGCGGCCACGTCGCGGGCGGCGGTGCACCACGCGGTGCTGCTCGAGCTCGGCCAGGTCGAGCGCCGAGACCACGCCCCGGCCGGTCGAGGTCCGGTGGATGCGGCGGTCGTGGACGCAGACGAGCACGCCGTCCCGGGTCATGCGCACGTCGCACTCGACGGCGTCCGCGCCGAGTGCCAGCGCCTGCCGGTAGGCCGCGAGGGTGTGCTCCGGCGCGGTCGCCGAGGCGCCGCGGTGGGCCACGACCTCGACGTCGACCTCGCGACGATCGGACGGCAGGGTGCTCAACTCGCCTCCGCCGGGACGCCGCTGGGAGCCGGGTCACTACCCGGCGCCCGCCCGGTCACACCCCGAGCCGGCGCCGGGGGGTCCGACCGGTCGGACGACCCCGGCACGGGTCCGCGACGACCCGTCGCTGCCGGGATCCGGTGGTCGTGAGGCGGTCGTGGCGCCCGGTGCGGGCGGCCTGCCGGCCCGCCGAGGAGCGGTGGTGCTCCCCCGATTGGACTCGAACCAATAACCCTGCGATTAACAGTCGCATGCTCTGCCAATTGAGCTACGGGGGACGGGCGGGTACGACCCGCGCGCCCGTCGAGAGTACCGCACGCCTCCGGGCGTCCCGCGGAGGCTCCTCCGATCGCGGACGACCGAGTCCGCCCGTAGCGTGATCACCCGGTCCGTGTCCGTCTCGAACCCGGAGGTCCCCGTGGCCAAGTTCTCCTTCCTGCTCGGCTTCGGCGCCGGCTACGTGCTCGGCGCGAAGGCCGGCCGCGAGCGGTACGAGCAGATCCTCGGGCTGTGGTCCGACGCCAAGGACAACCCGCAGCTGCAGGGCCTCGCGGGCATGGCGCAGGCCCGCGCCGACGACGTCGTCAGCTCGGTGAAGTCGAAGATGGGCCGCGACACCGGTGACGGCGACGGCGCGGCCGGCGCCCGCAGCACCGGCACGACGACGATCCCGCCGGCGACCACGACCGAGTCCCCCGACCTGACCGCGCTGCCCGCGGACCCGCCGCCCGTCGGCTGAGCCACCGCACCGGGCGGCCGGGCGCTCAGCCCGGCCGCTCGGCGGCGAGCGCCTCCTCGAGCTTGTCGCGCGCGGCCGCCCGCGCGCCCGGGTCGGCGCGGTCGGCGTCGTCGTCGAACACGACCGTCCACTCCCGCGCCGCCTGCCCGGGGACCCGGCGTGCCACCAGCAGCACCCCGCCCCCGCCCGGCAGCGGCGAGCGGCGGCTCGCGACCACCGTCTCGTCCACCCGGCGGCGCACCACGGCGGGCAGGTCGCCGGCGTCGGCGAGCGCGTACCGCTCGGCCGGCTCGCGCGCCTGCACCCCCGGCTCGACCTCGGTCAGCGCGGTCACGGTGAACGACCCGCCGCCGTCGTTGGTCGCCGCCCAGCGGGCCGCCCCGACCTCGTGCCAGCGCAGCATACCGACGTCGCCGGCCTCGGCCAGCGGCAGGCCGGCGGGGACCACGCGCAGGCCCCGGCTGGTGGCCACCAGCCAGCCCTCGTCGCGCACCAGCGCGCCCCACGCCAGCACCCGCTCGTCGGGGTCCGGAGAGGCCTGGACGACGGCGCGCACCGGCTCCGGCGGGCGGGTGAACCGGCGGCGCAGGTGCGCGGTCAGCCTCACTCGCCGAGCCCGCCGATCGCCCGCTTGCGCAGCGAGATGGCCTTCTGCTCGAGCTCCATCAGCGAGGAGAACAGGCGCATGTACTCGTCGCCCTGCTCGACCGGGTTCATCCGCTGCAACCTGCCCTTGATCCCCGCGACCTGCCGGTTGGTGTGCATCTCCTCCAGCCGGGCGAGCACCGCCGCCACGTAGCCGGCGTCGGCCTCCCCCACCGACCGCAGCGGCTCCACCGCCAGCGCGGTGAGCTGGGCGCGGGCGGTCTCCCGGTCGCAGTGCGCGGCCACCTCGTCGAGCCACGCCGGGCCGGTGACCGTGGCCGCCGCCGCTCCCCCGGCCTGCGCCACGGCCGCGGCGACGGCGGCGTGGTCGGGGTCGGTGAAGGCCTCCACCGGCACCGCGTCGAACGACGGGCCGGCGACCTCGGGCACCTGCAGCGCGGCCTTGACCGCCTCCCGCTCGACGGCGAGGGCGGCGTCGTCGGGCGTGCGCCGCGGCGTCCGCGGGCGGCGCGGGGGCGCGGTGTCGCCGCCGGTGACCCGGCGCACCCGCTCCAGCACGTCGGCCTCGTCGGTGTCGCCGATCAGGCCGGCCAGCCGCCGGGCGTAGGCCGGGCGCAGCGCGTGGTCCTTGACCTGGGCCAGCAGCGGCGCCGTCCGGTCCAGCGCGGCGACCCGCCCCTCGACGGTGTCGAGGTCGTACTCGGCGAGCGTGGTGCGCAGGACGAACTCGATCAGCGGCGTCCGGCGGGCCACCAGGTCGCGGACGGCGGCGTCGCCGTGCGCCTGCCGCAGCTCGCAGGGGTCGCGCCCGTCGGGCTCGACGGCCACGAAGGTCTGCGCGACGAAGCGCTGGTCCTCCTTGAACGTCTTCATCGCCGCGGCCTGGCCCGCGGCGTCGCCGTCGAACGTGTAGACGACCTCCCCGCGGAACTCGTCCTGGTCCATGAGCAGCCGCCGCAGCACGCTGATGTGCTCGGGCCCGAAGGCGGTGCCGCAGGAGGCGACGGCGGTGGTCACGCCGGCCAGGTGGCAGGCCATGACGTCGGTGTAGCCCTCGACGACGACGGCCTGGTGCTTCTTCGCGATGTCGCGCTTGGCCCGCTCGATGCCGTAGAGCACGGTGCTCTTCTTGTACAGCGGCGTCTCGGGGGTGTTGAGGTACTTCGGCCCGGGGTCGTCGTCCATGAGCTTGCGGGCGCCGAAGCCGATGACGTCGCCGGTGATGTCGCGGATCGGCCACACCAGCCGCCGGTGGAAGCGGTCGATGAGCGTGCCGCGCGAGCTCTCCTTGGCCAGCCCTGCGGTGACCAGCTCCTGCTGGCTGTAGCCCCGCGCGCGCAGGTGGCGGGTGAGCGCGTCCCACCCGGCGGGCGCGAAGCCGCAGCCGAAGTCGAGGGCCACCTGCCGGTCGAAGCCGCGGTCGGCGAGGAACTGGCGGGCCGGCGCGGCGTCGGGGCTGCGCAGCTGCTCGGCGTAGAAGGCGGCGGCCTCGGTGTTGGCCGCGACGAGCCGGGCGCGCTGGCCGGCCTGCGCGCGGTCGGGCGCCGCGGTCGGCCGGCCACCGTCGTCCTCGTACTTGAGGTCGATGTTGGCGCGCGCCGCGAGCCGCTCGACGGCTTCGGTGAAGCTCAGGTGGTCGATCTGCTGGACGAAGCTGATGACGTCGCCGCCTGCCCCGCAACCGAAGCAGTTGCCGGTCAGGATGTTGTCTTCCAGCGTGAAGGCGTGGGTGCCGGGCACCTCCGCGCAGTAGACCTCCTCCACGCGGTCGCTCCACTCGACCGACCGGACGACCCAGCGCTTGCGCTCGTACTTCTTCCGGTTCCCCAGGATCCGGTCACGGTGGTGCGAGAGGAGGAAGAACGAGTCGGGCAGACCCTTGGTCATGAAGCGGACGTTGTAGATGTCGCTCATGACGCCGTCGATGCCGAGCCGGGTCTGCTTGGCCACGCCGTAGGTGCCGATGCCGAGTCGCGTGCAGACCATGCGGACGTACTCGAGGTCGTCGACACGTGCGGAGTTGAGGATGGCGTCGCCGTCCTCCGCCACGCAGCCGTCGGCCGCGAAGTAGCCGGCCAGCCAGCCGAGCAGGTAGGAGGCGTCCTCGTCGAGCGACGGACGCTGCTCCTTGAAACAGGCCGGCAGGCCGTAGTAGCGCGTTCCCCGGTCCTCGGACCAGCTGCGGCATCCCTCGGAGAAGCCGGCCAGTTCGGCGTCCTTCTCGCCGTACAGGACCGCGATGGAGCCGGCTCCGGACCGGGTGCCGTCGCCGTAGACGAGACCACGGGCGATGCCGAAGGGGGATGGCCGGGTCGCCGGGTTGAGCACCCGGCTCATCGGGAACGACGCCGACAGCTGGTCACCCGGCCGCAGGTCCCTGGTCAGCTTCTCCCGGCGGTCCTGCCGCAGCTTCCCCCAGGGGACGAACCAGCGGTGCTCGTCGGTGGCGAAGAGCTCCTTCTCACGGCCGTTGCGGGACAGGACCACCCGCATGAGCCGCTGCACGCCGTAGGACCGGAACGGGGCCTCCACCCAGCCGCCGTCCCCGTTGAGCACCCGGACCGTCCGTCCCGCCAGCTCGGCGATCGGGACCACGCCGTCCTCGGTGAGGACGCCGGTCTCCCCTGCCAGGCAGTGGAAGAGGTTCCTCGCCGGCGTGACGTGGAACGACGGCGACTTCTCGTCGTGGAACGGGCACAGCCCCTTGAGGCTGCCGCCCCCGGCGCGCTTGAGCTGCAGGTGCTCGCCGACCACCTCGTCGATCCGGCTGCGCTCGCGCACCAGCGCGATGTCCGCTGCGCGGATGCGTCCCCGGCCGGCCATGGGCCCCCTCCGTCGTGCTGCTGCCGGGACGCCGGTGCGCGCCCCGGCACCGATCATCCCCTCCCGCGACGACGGGGCGGGAACCGTGTGGACTCAGCTGCTGCCCGCCGCCGCCCCGCCGGCGACCGCGGCCCCGATCGCCGCGCCGTAGGTGCGCCGCTGCAGCACCAGGACCAGCCACAGCAGGAACACCTGGGCGTCGAGGGGCAGGTCCTCGCCGGCGGTGAGCGTCGGGCGCGGCGACCAGCCGCCGGTCGTCCCGCTCTCGGCGACGGTGCGCTCCCCCGCCGTGAACCGGTAGGTGCCCCGCCACCACGAGGCGGGGGCGACGTCGACGGCGGTGCCCTCCAGGTCGGCGCGCCAGGTGCCCCGCCACACCGACACCTGCTCCGCGCGCAGGCGGGCCGCGTCCTCCGGCTCGGTGGCCCAGCGGCCGGCCAGCGCACCGCCCCGCCGCCGCTCGAGGACCCACTGCCGGTCCCCCACGACGGCGACCGAGCCCTCCTTCCAGAAGTCCGTGGACCGCAGCCGGCCGACCGGCTCGCCGTCGCGCAGGACGGGCACCTCGCCCTTCGCCGCGCCGGCGGTCCCGGCCCTCCCCAGCTCCAGCACGCTGCCTCCCGCGGTGTCAGCCGATGCCCGGCGCCCCGGCGACGCTCTCCCCGGTCACGCGGTAGAGCAGGTAGGCGGCGGTCTCCCTGAGGATGTACCGGAACTGCGTGCCGCGCGTCTGCACCGCCGGGCCCTGCCGGGTGGGCGAGCTCTCGGCGCTCATGCCGGCGTCCTCGGCCATCCGCTCGGCGCGCATCGCGTGCCACGGGTCGGTGACCAGCACCGCTCTGGACCACCCGCGGCCGGCGAACTCGGCACCGACGGCGCGCATGCTCTCCAGCGTGTCCACGCCCTCGGGCACGGCGAGCAGCGCGTCCCCCGGGACGCCGGCGCGCAGCAGGTAGTCGCGGCCGGCCTCGGCCTCGGTGAACTGGTCGCCGGCGGCCTTGCCGCCCACGGTGACGACGACGGGCGCGACGCCGTCCTCCCACAGCGACAGCGCGTGCTCCAGCCGCGCCTCGAAGATGGACGAGGGGACGCCGTTGTACTGCGCCGACCCCAGCACCACGATCGCGTCCGACGCCGGCCGCGCGTCCTGCCGGGCGGTCCACCAGATGGCCACCGCCGTCGACACGACCAGGAGCAGGCCGGCCAGGACGGCCGCGGCGAACACCCGCGTCACCAGTGCCCCGGCCCGTGTCACCGGTCGAGGATGACACGGCTCCCGCGACGCCCGTGGCAGCTGGGACAGGCGTGGCGCGCGGCTACCCCACCCCGGGTCGCACAGCCGCCAGCCGGACTCGTCGACGACGACGGCGAACAGCAGCACCGCGGCGCGGACGGCGATACCGACGTACAGGCCGGTGCGGTCGACGGGCGAGGGTGGCGGCGGGACGTGGCGCGGGAAGCCGCTGGCGAGCGGTCCTCGACCGGTCCGCTGCGGCGGCGCGTACTGCGGCTGCCGCGGCGCGGACTGCGGCTGCGGCGACGGCGGCTGCGACGACGCGGGTCCTCTCGGGACGGGCTCGAGGGGGCTCCGTCCGGGCGAGGCACGGCGTGCCGGCCCGGACGGCGCCTCGTCAGCCGACCGGTCGGCCGGACGGTCAGCCGACCAGCACGAACCCGATCACGGCGAACAGCACGGTCAGGACCACGACGAGGATCCCGACGTAGAGGCCGGTGCGGTTGACCGGCGACGGCGGGGGCGGGACGTAGTGCGGGAAGCCCGTGGCCGGCGCGGAGTGCCGGGCGGCCGCCTGCTGGGGCGCAGGCGCGTACTGCGGCTGCGGCGGCAACTGCACCTGACCCGGGTACGCGACCTGGGTGGGCGCGGCCGGGGCCGGGACGGCGGGAGGCGCTGCCGGGGCCGGGACGGCGGGGGGCGCGTACGGGGCCTGCGGGGCGGCGGGCGCGTACGGCGCGGGCGGCGGATACGGCTGCGACAACGGAGTTCCTCTCGAGCGGGCCCGGGCGGTCTCCCCCGGCCGGGCGGCGCACATCGTGGCAGCCCCGCCGCGGGCCGGGAAGGGATCCCGGCGCGGCTCGGAGGTCAGTCGCCGGAGCCGGTCCCGCAGACCCGCGGGCCGTCCTCGAGCACGACGAGGAGCGTGCTCTCGCTGCCGTCGTCCCAGCGCACGCCCACCTGCTGCGCGTCCTTGCCGTCGAGCTCGCCGGGCTCCACGCCGGTGACCTCGGCGCCGTCCCCGGCACCGCCGGCCGGGGCGTAGGCGACGGCCAGCTCCTCGGCGGTGCGTCCCTCGGCGTCGGCGCGGTCGCGCTCGGCCTCGCAGAGCAGGTCGCCGGCGGTCTCGGTGTCACCGGCGGCGAGCGCGGCGGTGAAGACGCCGACCGCCTCGCGCGCCTGCTCCTCGCCCGAGCCCTTCACCAGCGGCAGCGCGACGACCATGCCGACGCCGACGGCGAGGGTGGTGCCGAAGACGGCGAGGATGAGCCCGTTGCGGCGGCGTGGGGTGCCGGTGTGGAGGTCCTCGGGACCCTCCTCGTACAGGTACGGGCCGGTCATCCGCCGCTCGTCTCCAGCTCCGCGCCGGCCGGCGGCCGCGGGTCGTCCCGGTCGTCGAGCCAGCCCTCGGGCAGCGCCACGGGGCGGGGGCTGCTGGTGCGCCCGCGCGGGCCGCCGAGCACCGCCGTCGGGTAGGGCTGGTCCTCGATGCGGGCGAGCAGGCCGGCCAGCTCGTCGAGCGAGCTCACCATCGCCAGGGCGCGGCGGACGTCGGACCCGACGGAGAAGCCCTTGAGGTACCAGGCGACGTGCTTGCGGAAGTCGGTGCAGCCGTGCAGCTCGCCCTGCTCGGCCGACAGCAGCTCGGCGTGCCGGTACATCACCGCGGCGACCTCGCGCAGCGTCGGCAGCGCCCGCCGGGACCCGCCGCCGAAGGCGGCGGCGAGGTCGCCGAACAGCCACGGCCGGCCCAGGCAGCCCCGGCCGATGACGACGCCCGCGCAGCCGGTCTCGGCGACCATCCGCAGGGCGTCGTCGGCCTCCCAGACGTCGCCGTTGCCGAGGACGGGGATGTCGACGGTCTCCACGAGCCGGGCGATCGGCGCCCAGTCGGCGGTGCCGCTGTAGAGCTGGTCGGCGGTGCGCCCGTGCAGGGTGATCGCCGCGGCGCCCTCGTCCTGGGCGATCCGGCCGGCGTCGAGGTAGGTGACGTGGTCGGCGTCGATGCCGATCCGGGTCTTGACCGTGACGGGCACGTCGCGGGCGGCGCGGACGGCGGCCCGCACGATGTCGCGGAACAGCACCCGCCGCCACGGCAGCGCCGACCCGCCGCCCTTGCGGGTCACCTTGGGCACCGGGCAGCCGAAGTTGAGGTCGACGTGCGCCGGGCGGGTGCCGGCCACGCCCTCGTCGACGAGCATCTCCACCGCGCGCCCGACGGTGGCCGGGTCGACGCCGTAGAGCTGCACGGAGAACCCGGCGTCCGCCTCCTCGGGCGTGGCCCGGATCATCCGCAGCGTCTTCTCGTTGCGCTCCACCAGCGCCCGCGTGGTGATCATCTCGCAGACGTAGAGGCCGGCGCCGAACTCGCGGCACAGCGTGCGGAACGCGGGGTTGGTGATGCCGGCCATCGGCGCGAGCACGACGGCGGGGTCGACGGTGAGCGGGCCCAGCCGCAGCGGGGCGACCGCCGGCGCCAGGGTGCTCGTCACGCCGTCCAGGGTAGGTGGCCGCGCCCGGTGGCCGGGGTCACCCGGGCGGACGGCACGCACGGACACCGCGGTGAGGACACCGCGGCACGGACACCGCCGTCCCCGTGCGTGCCGGCCGCCGTGCTGGGCATCCCGGGTGCACCCGCCCACCGCCCGCGCCGGGACGCGGGCGGTCCCGACCCCGAGGAGGACCCGTGCGGATCACCGCAGCCGTCGTCGAGGAACTGCACGGACCCTTCGTCGTCCGGGAGGTGGAGATCGACGACCCCGGCCCCGGCGACGTGCTCGTCGAGGTGGCCGGCACCGGCTTCTGCCACACCGACGGCATCGCGCGCGACGGCGACCTGCCGTTCCCGCTGCCGGGGGTCCTCGGCCACGAGGGCGCGGGCACCGTCGTCGCGGTCGGCGACGGGGTGACCGGCGTGCGGGAGGGGCAGGCCGTCGTCCTCGGCTGGCCCTCCTGCGGCGCGTGCCGCAACTGCCAGGCCGGCCAGCCGCGCTACTGCCTGCGCATGGGCGAGCTGGTCGGCGGCGGGCACCGCCTCGACGGCGCCTCCGCGCTGCGCACGACCGGGGGCGACCCGCTGTCGAGCCACTTCTTCGGGCAGTCGTCGTTCGCCACGTACGCGATGACCACCGCGTCCTCGCTCGTCCCCGTGCCCGAGGGCCTCCCGGTCGAGCTCGCGGGCCCGCTCGCCTGCGGTCTGGCCACCGGCGCCGGGGCGGTGCTCAACACCGTCCGCCCGGAGCCCGGCACGTCGATCGTCGTGTACGGCGTCGGCACGGTCGGGCTGGCCGCCGTCATGGCGGCCCGCAACTCCGCCGCCACCACGGTCATCGCCGTCGACCGGCACGCCTCCCGGCTGCGGCTGGCGGGGGAGCTCGGGGCCACGCACACCGTCGACGCCACCGACACCGACGCCGTGCAGGCCGTCACCGAGATCTGCGGCGGCCCGGCCGACGCGGCGCTGGAGTGCACCGGCGTCCTCCCGGTCATCCGGCAGGCCATCGACTCGGTCGGGATGCTCGGCACCGCCGTCCTCATCGGCGGGGCGCCCGCGGGCGCGGAGTTCACCGCCGACCACCTGACGACCCTGTGGGGCAAGACCATCCGGGGGACCCTCGGCGGCAGCGGCCACGGTCAGGCGCTGATCGCGGCGCTGATGGACCTGCACCTGCAGGGCCGGTTCCCCTTCGACCGGCTCGTCGAGTTCTTCCCGCTCGAGCGCATCGAGGACGCCGTCGAGGCCTCCTACAGCGGCGCGGTGGTCAAGCCGGTCATCCGCATGGGCGGCTGAGGCCCGGCGCAGGTTCGGGGAACGGCGGGTGCGGGCAGGGAGGGTCGTCCCCACACAGCCCAGGAGGGTGCGCGTGCCCAGGTCGTCCCCCGTCGCGCTGACGGCCGGCGGTGCGCCGCTGCCCGGCGTCACGAGGATCGCCGTCCTGCGCGCCAACTTCCTCGGCGACCTGGTGCTCACCCTGCCGGCGCTGGAGGCGCTGCGGGCGGCCTACCCGGACGCGGAGATCACCGTCCTGGGCGCGCCGTGGCACCCCGTCCTGCTGGAGGGCCGGCCAGGGCCGTGGGACCGCGTCGTCGTCGTCCCGCCGTGGCCGGGGGTGCGCGACGAGCCGGGCGCCGACCGCGGGAGCCTCGCCGTCCGCCGCTTCCTCGCGGAGCAGCGGGCGGAGGGCTACGACCTGGCGCTGCAGCTGCACGGCGGGGGCGGCAACTCCAACCCGCTGGTCGCCGCACTCGGCGCGCGGGTGACCGCCGGCGCCCGCGACACCGGCGCCCCGCCGCTGGACCGCTGGCTGCCCTACGCGCACGACCAGCACGAGGTGCTGCGCTGCCTGGACGTCGTGGGGCTGGTCGGCGCCGCGCCGGTCACCCTCGAGCCGCGCCTCGCGCTCACGCCCGGTGACGCCGCCGCGGCCGCCGCCGTGCTGCCGGCCGGGCCCGCGCCGCTGGTGGCCCTGCACCCCGGCGCCCAGGACCCGCGCCGCCGCTGGCCGGCCGGCTGCTTCGCCGCCCTCGCCGACGCGCTGGCCGGCGCCGGCGCGCGCGTGGTCCTCGTCGGCTCCGGCGACGAGGACCGGCGGGCGGCCGACGCGATCCGGGCGGCGTCGTCGGCCCCGCTGCTGGACCTGGTCGGCGCGCTGTCTCTGCCCGCGCTGGCCGGCGTGCTGGCCCGCTGCCGGCTCGTGGTGGCCAACGACTCCGGCCCGCGGCACCTCGCCGGGGCGGTGGGGACGGCGACCGTCGGCATCTTCCTGGAGCGCAACCTGCTCAACGCCGGGCCGCTCACCCGGCACCGGCACCGGGTCGCCGTCTCGGCCCGCACCGACTGTCCGGTCTGCGGCACCGACCAGCGCGTCGCCCGCTGCGGGCACGACCGGTCACTGGTGGCCGGGGTGTCCCTGGAGGCGGTGCGGGCCGCCGCCCTCGATCTCCTCGAGGACGACGGCCCGGCGGTGGCGTGCGGTTCGGTGCCGGACCCGGTTCAGCAGCCGGGCAGGCGGGCGGCCAGGTAGGACTCGACCTGCGCCAGCCCGATGCGCTCCTGGCTCATCGAGTCGCGCTCGCGCACGGTCACCGCGTCGTCGGTGAGGGTGTCGAAGTCGACGGTGAGGCAGAACGGCGTGCCGATCTCGTCCTGGCGGCGGTAGCGGCGGCCGATCGCGCCGGCGTCGTCGAAGTCGACGTTCCAGTTGCGGCGCAGTGTCGCGGCCAGGTCCCGCGCCTTGGGCGAGAGGTCGGCGTTGCGCGACAGCGGCAGGACGGCGGCCTTGACCGGCGCCAGGCGTGGGTCGAGCTTCAACACCGTGCGGGTGTCGACGCCGCCCTTGGCGTTGGGCGCCTCGTCCTCGGTGTAGGCCTCGACGAGGAACGCCATGAGCGAGCGGGTGAGCCCGGCCGCCGGCTCGATGACGTACGGCGTCCAGCGGGTGTTGCTGGCCTGGTCGAAGTAGGACAGGTCCACGCCGGAGTGCTGGGTGTGCGTGGACAGGTCGAAGTCGGTGCGGTTGGCGATGCCCTCGAGCTCGCCCCACTCCGAGCCCTGGAAGCCGAAGCGGTACTCGATGTCGACGGTGCGCTTCGAGTAGTGCGACAGCTTCTCCTCCGGGTGCTCGAAGTGCCGCAGGTTGTCCGGGGAGATGCCGAGGTCGGTGTACCAGCGCGTCCGCTCGTCGATCCAGTACTGGTGCCACTCCTCGTCGCTGCCCGGCTCGACGAAGAACTCCATCTCCATCTGCTCGAACTCGCGGGTGCGGAAGATGAAGTTGCCCGGCGTGATCTCGTTGCGGAACGACTTGCCGATCTGGCCGATGCCGAACGGCGGCTTCTTGCGCGCGGCGCCCATGACGTTGGCGAAGTTGACGAAGATGCCCTGCGCGGTCTCCGGGCGCAGGTAGTGCAGCCCCGACTCGTCCTCGACCGGGCCGAGGTAGGTCTTCAGCATCATGTTGAAGTCGCGCGGCTCGGTCCACTGGCCGGTGACGCCACAGTTGGGGCAGGTTATCTCCGCCAGCCCGTTCTCCGGGAGCCGGCCCTTCTTCTCCTCGAAGGCCTCCTCGAGGTGGTCGGCCCGGAAGCGCTTGTGGCAGTTCTGGCACTCGGTCAGCGGGTCGGTGAAGACGCCGACGTGACCGGAGGCCACCCAGGTCTGGCGCGGCAGGATCACCGAGGAGTCCAGGCCGACGATGTCGTCGCGGCTCTGCACCACGGTGCGCCACCACTGGCGCTTGATGTTCTCCTTGAGCTCGACGCCCAGGGGCCCGTAGTCCCAGGCGGAGCGGGTGCCGCCGTAGATCTCGCCGGAGGGGAAGACGAACCCCCGGCGCTTGCAGAGGTTGACCACCTTGTCGAGGCGGGCGGGGTCGTGCGTGGTGCTGGCGCTCACGGGCGGGGTGCTCCATCCGGCTGGCGGTCGGCGGTCGACCCGTCAACGGTAGTCGCCGCCGCCCCGCCCTCCTGACGCCGGTCAGGGCTGGGTGTAGCCGCAGACGGTCGGGCCGTTCTCGTCGGCCACGGTGACCACGAACGTGGTCTGGCCGCCGGTGTCGAGCGTGACGTCGAAGGTGACCTCGTCGACGTCACCCGCGGGCGCCGCGTCGGTGGCGCTGCCCTCGGTGATCCGGCCGCCGAGGAAGGCGTCGAAGTCGGCGAGCAGCGCGTCGGCGTCGGCGAACTGGGTCCGCCCGTCGGCGCACAGGCCCTCGTAGGCGGCCGCGCCGTCACGGTCGACGACGGACTGCACCCACGACGCCGCGAACTCCGGGCTGTCGGGGAGGTTGAGCTCCTCTCCCCCGGTGCCGCCACCGCCGCCCCCGCCGGTGGGCGTGGACGCGCCGCCGCCGAAGCCGCCCTCGTCGCCGGGCTCCGCCGACGACGGCGCGGACGAGCTCGTCGACGACGAGGCCGAGGAGGACGCCGACGTGGACGGCGTCGGCGCGGCCACCGGCGCCTCGTCGTCGCGGCCGAGCAGGAGGAACAGCAGGACGCCGCCGCCGACGAGCAGGACCGCGAGGGTGGCCAGCGCCGCGATCAGCGGGCCCCTGCGGCGCTTCTGCGGCGGGGGTGCCGGGTAGCCGTAGCCGGGGCCGCCCTGGCCGGGGCCGCCCTGGCCGGGGCCGCCGTAGCCCGGTGCCCCATGGCCCGGTGCCCCGTAGCCCGGTGCGCCGTAGCCCGGTGCGCCGTACCCGGGCTGGCCGGGCGGGCCGTAGCCCGGGGCGCCCCAGGGCGGCTGCTGCCCGTACCCGGGCTGGCCCTGGCCGGGCTGCCCGTACGGCTGCTGCGGCTGCCCGCCGTACGGCGGCGGCTGCTGGGACGGCACCGGGCCGCCGAGGCGCAGGGTGGGGTCGCGCTGCTCGGGCGGGCCGCCGGCGAGCCGGTCGGTGGGCTGGTCCGGCGGCACCGGCGGGCGCCCCGCGGGCGGCGGTGGCGGGAGGCGCACCTCGCGGGTGCGGTCCGGCGGTGTCCCGTCCTGCGGCGGCTGGGTCATCGCGCCCGTCCTCCCTGCTGGTGCTGTCCGACGCAGGCTACGCACCCGGGCGCGGGCGGGCGCGGCGGTTCACCCGGGCGGCAGGAAGGCGCCGGGCTCGTCGACGGCGTGCACCCAGACCGGCGCCCCGGCGATCTTCACCTCGGCGGCCGACAGCGCCCGGCGGTAGGAGCCGACGCCGTCCCAGCGGGTCACCAGCGCCCACAGTCCCGGGTCGTCGGCGCAGCGGCCGGCCTCGCCGCCGAGCCAGCCGGGCCGGGCCGCGAGCGCGGCGAGCAGCCGGTCGAGCTCGGCGGGCAGTCCGGCCGCCGCCTCCGGGGACACCCGCAACCGGGTCACCGCGAACACCGGCCCATCGTGCCCGGGCCGGTGTCCGCGGTGCTCGTCAGTAGAAGTCGCAGACCGTCAGGGTCTGGTCGACCCACAGCTCGACGACCTGGGTGGCGCCGCTCTCCAGCGTCAGCTCGAAGGTGGCGACGTCGACGGCGTTGGCCGCGTCGTGCTCGAGGGCGACCAGGGTGCCCGCGGTGATGCCCTCGCCGCCGAGGGTCTGCGTGTAGAAGTAGTAGGTGAGGTACTCGTCGGGCGTGTAGTCGGTGCCCGCGGAGCCGGCGATCGCCGCGGCCTGCAGCGTCGAGCAGGACAGGTCGAACACGGTGGCGGTGTCGAGGTCGTAGACCGCCTGCACCCAGGCCAGGGCGACGTCCCCGGAGCCGGGGATCTCGCTGGTGTCGCTGCCGCCGCCGGTCTGCTCGGTCATCCCGCCGCCCGAGCCGGTGCCGCTCCCGGTGCCGCTGCCGGAGCCGCTGCCGGAGCCCGACCCGCTGCCGGAGCCGCCGGTTCCCGGGGTGCCGGCCCCGCCGGGGACCTCCACGGGGCCGCCCATCTCCATGCCGGACCCGCCCTCGGAGCCGGACTCCGACCCGCTCTCCGGAGCGGACTCCGACGCCGACGCCGAGGTGGTGGCCGAGGCGGCCTGCGGCTCGGCGTCGTCGTCGCGGCCGAGCAGCAGGAACAGCAGGACGCCGACGCCGGCCGCCACCACGACGATCGCGGTGATCACCCAGGGCAGCACGCTCTTCTTATGCGGCGGCTGCCCGTACCCGCCGGGGCCGCCCGGCCCGAAGCCGCCGGGGGCACCGTACTGACCGGGCACGCCGTACTGCCCGGGAGCGCCGTACTGCCCGGGGACGCCGTACTGACCGGGCGGCGCGGAGGGAGCAGGAGCGCCGTAGGGGCCGGGGGGCTGGGACATCGTGGGGTTCCGTTCCGGGAGGGTGCGGGCGCAGGGGCCCGTGAGCGGGAGCAAGCTAGTGACGCCCCGGCGTCCCGGCCACAGGTTCGCGCGCGCCTGTGGTCACGTCCCGGTCACGGATCGGAGCGGTCGTTCCCGCGCGGCGACGGCGCTGGTCGGGTCCGGTCGGCGTCCCTACACTCCGCCGACGACCCGCAAGCGCCGCCCGGAACCCGGCGGGCGCCCGCGCTGCGGCACACGGAGGACGACCGGTGGAGTTGCAACAGTTCGGCCCGTATCGCATCGAGGCGCTGCTCGGCCGCGGCGGGATGGGCGAGGTCTACCGCGCCTTCGACACCGAGCACGACCGCACGGTCGCGCTCAAGGTGCTCAGCGAGCACCTCGCCGCCGACAGCGGCTACCGCGAGCGGTTCCGGCGCGAGGCGCACCTGGCGGCGCGCCTCAACGAGCCGCACATCGTGCCCATCCACCGCTACGGCGAGATCGACGGGCGGCTGTTCCTCGACATGCGCCTCGTACCCGGCCGCGACGTCGCCGCCGCGCTCGCCGAGGACGGGCCGATGAGCCCCGAGCGCGCCGTGTCGATCATCAGCCAGACGGCCCGCGCGCTCGACGCCGCGCACGCCGACGGCCTGGTGCACCGCGACGTCAAGCCGTCCAACGTGCTGCTCAGCGGCAGCGGCGACGACGAGTTCGTCTACCTCGTCGACTTCGGCATCGCCCGGTCCACCACCGACGGACAGGGGCCGGCGCTCACCCAGACCGGCGCGGCCCTGGGCTCGTTCGACTACATGGCGCCCGAGCGGTTCCTCGAGAAGCCGATCGACCGGCGGGTCGACGTCTACGCGCTGGCGTGCGTGCTCTCCGAGTGCCTGACCGGCCGCCGCCCCTTCACCGGCGACGGCCTGGCCACGCTCATGTACGCGCACTTGAACACCACGCCGACCCCGCCGTCGCAGCTGCGCCCGGGCCTGCCCTCCGCGCTCGACGACGTGGTCCTCAAGGGCCTGGCCAAGGAGCCCGACGAGCGGTACGCGACGTGCGGCGAGCTCGCCGCGGCCGCCCGGGCCGCGCTCACCTCCGCCGGCGTGACGCCGCGCGCGGAGGCCGCGCCCCCGACGTCGGTGTCCCCGCTGTTCCGGCCGCAGACCGTCGGCTTCTCCAACCCCGGCCCGCCCGGCGGCTACGGCCCGCCGTCGAACCCGGGCGGCTACGGCCCGCCGTCGAACGCCGGCGTGCCCGCGGCCTACGGCCCGCCGTCCCAGCCCGGGTACCGGCCGCCGTCGCACCCGGGCGCGCCCGGGTACGGTCCGCCCTCGAACCCCGGTCCGCCGGCCGGCTTCGTGCAGGGCCCGCCCGGGGGCTTCCGCCCGCCCACGGGGCCGGCTCTCCCGCCGCCCGGCGGGGGCGCGACGCCGTCGGGGAACAAGCAGCCCAACCGGATCCCGCTGGTGCTGGCCGGCCTCGCGGTGCTGCTGGTGGTGGTCGTCGTCGGGGTCATCGCGCTGACCAGCGGGTCGGGTGGCGGCGACGTCGCCGACGACACGACGTCGTCCTCGTCCTCCTCGTCCTCCTCGTCCTCCTCGTCGTCGAGCGGCACGACCGGGGACCCGGTCTCGCCGGAGGAGCAGCTGCGCGCCGCGCTGCCGGCCGGCTTCGACGCGGCGTCGTGTGTGTCCGAGCCGCTGGCCGGCGACGGCGACCTCGCCGCCCTCGAGTGCGGCCCGGCCACCTCGCAGCCCGGCCCCCAGGTGGCGTTCTTCTACCTGTACGAGGACGCGGCCGCCGTCGACGGGGTGTTCCTGTCAGACGTCAACCGGATCGGCCTGGCGCCGCTCACCGGCGAGAACGGCTGCCCCGGCACCCAGGGGCACCAGCCCTACCGCGACGGCGACGGCCAGCAGGCCGGCCGCGTCGCCTGCTGGGTGGACACGGAGGGCGACGCGAACGTGGCCTGGACGCAGGACGACGTCGGCGCCGAGGCCGTCGTGTCGATCCCCGGCGGGGGCGAGGCCGGGCTGGCCGACCTGTACACCTGGTGGCGGGACCCGGCCAAGAGCGACTTCCAGACGCCCTGACGGGGCGCCGCCCCACATGGCCCCGACATGCGACGGGCCCCGTTCCTCCGGCTGGAGGAACGGGGCCCGTCGTGTGTGGTGCGGTCAGGCGGTGGCGGCCAGCCGGTCGAGGCGCTCGGCCACCTGCAGCGCGGTCACCGGGCGCTGACCGACCGGGGCGAGGCAGGCCGACACCAGGGCGGCCTCGTCGTCGGTCAGGCCGGGGCTGATCGCGGGTTCCGCGCTCATCACCCGGCGGATGGCCAGCAGCGGTTCGCCGTCGGGCAGCTCGCCGTAGAGACCCGTGCCGGTGAGCGCCCGGTTGAGCGTGGCGCCCAGCGCGAAGACCTCGGTGGCGCGGGAGGGCCGGTCACCGCGCAGCAGCGCCGGGTCGAGGTACTCCACCGATGCGGCGCTGGCCATGCCGGTGAGCGTGACCCCGGGCGCCAGGTAGCGGGCGAGGCCCAGGTCGGAGAGCTTGCCGCCGTCCTCGGTGAGCAGGATGTTGGCCGGCTTGATGTCGCCGTGGGTGAGGCCCGCCTCGTGCAGCGCGTGCGCGGCGTGGGCGGCGTGCGCCACCGCGCGCAGCACCTCGCCGCGGCTCAGCGGCCGGGCCGGGGCGGCGAGGCTGCCGAGCGGGCAGTACTCCATCGCGTACAGGAAGCTGTCCTGCAGGACGGCGTCGTACACCTTCACCAGGTACGGCGAGGCCACCTGCGCGAAGGCCCGCAGCTCGCGGACACCCCGCTCGTACGCCTGCTCGCTGTGCGTCCCCGTGAAGACCTTCACCGCCACGTACTCGTCGGGCAGGCCGAGCCGTGCCGGCGGCCGCGCCAGGTAGAAGCGGCCGTTGTTGCCCTCCCCGAGCACACGGACCACCTGGTAGTCCGCGATGGTGGCGGGCGCCGCGCCCACCAGGCCGACGGCATCCATCCTGAGTCCTCCTGAAGCTGCAGTTCCCCCCGGGCGACCCGGGACGCCGCCGGTGCGGCAGCGCGACAGTGTGCCCCCCGGCCCGCCGTCCGGGAACCCCGATCGCCCCCGTCGCACGCCGCGCGCGGAGGGGTCCCGCGTGGCGCGAGGCGCCGATACAGTCCGCGCCCGGTGCGGTGCCGGAAACGGCACGCACCCCATCCCCCGCGCTGTGCCGCGCGGCTCGCGACGAACCCGGAGACACCCAGTGGAAGCGCACTCCGTCGCGGAGATCACGGCCTACGTGTTCCTCGACCTCGCCGTGATCATCGTGATCGCCCGTCTCATGGGACGACTGGCGGTGATGGTCGGCCAGCCCGCGGTCATGGGCGAGATCGTGGCCGGCATCCTGCTCGGCCCGACGCTGCTCGGCGCCCTCCCGGGCGACCTGGACACCGCACTCTTCCCGCCCGACGTCCGCCCGTACCTCAACGTGCTGGCGCAGCTGGGCCTCGTGCTGTTCATGTTCCTCGTCGGCCTCGAGGTCGATCTGTCGTTCATCCGCGGTCGCGAGCGGATCGCCGTGTCGGTGTCGGTCGCCTCGATCGTCCTGCCGTTCGCGCTGGGCGTCCTGCTGGCCACCTACCTGCACGAGGCGCACGACGTCTTCACCGCCGACGACGGTGCCACGTCGACGATCTCCTTCGTCGGGTTCGCCCTGTTCATGGGCGTGGCCATGTCGATCACGGCCTTCCCGGTGCTCGCCCGGATCCTGGCCGAGCGGCAGATGCACCGGATCCCCACGGGCGTGCTGGCGCTGGCGTGCGCCGCCGTCGACGACGTCCTGGCGTGGGCGCTGCTGGCGGTCGTGGTCGCCGTCGTCTCGGCCGGGTCCTTCAGCGGGGTCCTGCTCATCCTGCTGTGGTCGGTCGTCTTCGCCCTGGTCATGTTCCTGGTGGTGAAGCCACTGCTCAAGCTGCTGGTCAGCCGCTACGAGCGCTTCGGCCAGCTCACGCCGGAGATGCTCGCCCTCGTACTCGTCGGCATCCTCGGCAGCGCCTGGGTGACCGAGGAGATCGGCATCCACTTCATCTTCGGCGCCTTCGTCTTCGGCGTGGTCATGCCACGGCAGGGCGCCGGCGCCCTGAACCACGAGATCATCGACCGGCTCGAGCAGGTGAGCGTCCTGCTGCTCCTGCCCGTGTTCTTCGTGGTCACCGGGCTCAACGTCGACGTCGGCGCGATCGACCTGACCGGCGTCGGCGAGCTGGGGCTCATCCTCCTCGTGGCCATCTCGGGCAAGTTCATCGGCGCGTTCACCGCTGCCCGCGCGCAGCGGGTGCCCCGCCGGCAGGCCACTGCCCTCGGCGTGCTCATGAACACCCGCGGGCTGACCGAACTGGTCATCCTGAACCTCGGCCGCGAGAACGGCGTGCTCGACGACACCATGTTCACGCTGATGGTGATCATGGCGATCGTCACGACGGTGATGACCTCGCCACTGCTCAACCTCGTCTATCCCAAGCGGGTCCTCGCCCGGGACATCGCCGCGGCCGAACGGGCGGCCATGGGGCTGACCGACGCCTACACGGTGGTCGTCGTCGTCGACGACCCGGTGCGCGACGCCGGGCTGGTCGACCTCGCCTGCGACCTGGCCGGCCGCGAGCGTCCCGCCCAGGTGGTGCTGACCCGGGTGGTGCGGCGCTCCCGGCCCAAGCCGGAGGTCGCCAGCGGCCTGGGTGCCGACCTCGCGCTCATGGCCACCGTGGCCGGTGAGCTGCGCGCCCTCGCCCGCCGTGTCGAGGAGCGGGGCATGCAGGCCTCGGTGGCCTCCCGTTTCAGCGAGGACCCCTGGGCCGAGGTCGCCGACCTGGCCGGCAGCAGCGAGGCCGACGTCGTCCTGGTGCGCAGCGGCTGGGGCATCGCCGAGGGAGCCCTCAGCGCCGACGACCCCGCGGGCACCCCGTGGCCGGCGTCCCTGCACGGGTCCGTGGTGACCGTGTCCGGGGAGCTCGGCGAGCCGGGTCTGGCGCCTCGCGGCGCGGTCGCGGTGGTGCAGGACGGCGGGGCCGACGGCCGGGCGGCGCTCCGGCTGGCCGCGCACGTCGCGCTGGGCCGTTCGGCGCCCCTGCAGCTGCGCGCCGGTGAGGGCCGGCGCGGCCTGCGCCGCGGGGTGGCCGACTCGCTGCGCAAGGCCGGGGTGAGCGTCGAGCCGGAGAGCACCGCGCTGCCCTCGCTGCTGGTGGCCCCCGCCGGCGCCGGCGCGCTGCCGCCCGCCGACGACCTGACGCCGATCCTGCTGGTGCACGCCGGCACCGCCGACGCCGACCGCGACATGGACGAGACGCTGGCCGGGCTCGCCGCCGGCAGCGCGGCCCGGCCGGGGAGCGCCTGAGCCGCCGGTCCTCCCCCGCGGCGGAGCCCGCGTCCCGTGCGAGGGGACGCGGGCTCCGTCGCGTCCGGGGCCCCGCTCCCCGTGGCGGGTCCGGGGGCACCTCTCCACCGCGGCGGCCCGTGCTCTGCCCCGCTCCGGTGGGCAGTGCACGAGCAGTGCCGGCGCAGGTCCTCGTGCTCTGCCCCGCTCCCGTGGGCAGAGCACGACCCGGCTCCCGAGGACACCTGTCCCCTCCAGGCGGGTCGTGCTCCGAGTCCGCTGCGGGCCCAGAGCACGAGACGGTCCCGGGACAGCCCACCGCTGCGGTGGAGACCCCGGGAACGCGACGGCGCCCGCCTCCCCGGAGGGAGACGGGCGCCGGAGGTGCAGCGGTCAGAAGCCGCCGTGCGGGGACTCGAACGCGAACTGGCGGCCGCCCATCCGCACGGCCATGCCCGGGGTCAGCCGCACCGGCTGGTGCGGCACGAGCGACGACCAGCCCGGCGCCCCGCGCGGGGCGACCAGGGTGCCGTTGGCCGAGCCCGTGTCGACGAGGAGCACGTCCCAGCCCTCGAGCCGGATCTCGGCGTGGTGCCGGCTGACGCCGCCGGTGTGGTCGACGACGAGCAGCGGCCGCAGCAGCCCGGACGCGACCCGCTCGTCGGTCTCGGGCTCGCGGCCGAGCAGGTAGTCCATGTCCAGGCTGACGGTGGCGCCGTCGTCGAAGACCAGCAGCCCCAGCGGTGGGCGGACGCCCTCCACGAGGACGGCGGTCTGCTGGGTGGTGCGGATGCCGCACAGCGCGCAGAAGCCGGCGCGGGGGTCGTTGAGGTGCCCGTTCTTGCAGAGGATCCCCTTGACCGTGGCGCGGCCGTCGTCGGGCTCCTCCGCCCCGGCGGAGGCGGGCTCTGCGCCCGGCGTCGGCAGCGGCTCGCGGGCGGGCTCGGCGTCCGCCGGCCCGCCGAAGAGCAGCGTGGACTTCTTCGGCGCCGGCAGCTCCACCACCGGGGCCGGCGGCTCGGCGGCCACCGGGGCGGGGTGCCCGTGCCCGGCGTGGTCGTGACCGGCGTGGTCGTGACCGGCGTGGTCGTGACCGGCTGCGGGCTCCGCCACCGGCGGGGTGGGCTGCGCCGTGCCCGCCACCGGGGTGCGCGCGGGGGCAGGCCGCGGCGGGACGAGCGGCAGGCCCGGCTTGGGGGCGTGCGGCGCGGGCAGCCGCACCATCGTCGTGCCCGACGGCGGCGGCGCGGGGGCCGCCGACGGCGCCGGGGCCGGCGAGAGCACCGCGGCCGCACCCGGGACCGCGCCGGCCTCGAGGTCGGCCAGCGGGTGCGGCGCGGAGTCGGGCGGCGACCCGGCCGACAGGTGCAGCGCCGCGGGCGGCCAGGTGACGAAGCGGTCGAGCACGAGGGTGCCGTTGTCGAGCTTCTCCCCCTGGGCCGGCGTCAGCCGCAGGCCCAGGTCGGGCACCTCGGCGGTCCCGCCGCCGGCCAGCACGAGCGCCAGCCCGTCCTCGGTCGCGGCGGCCACCGCGAACGACGGCGGGTCGGTGACCGTGCCGAGCCAGCTGCGCAGCTCCTCGTGCAGCCGCGTGCCGGGAGCCCGGCTGCCGGCCGCCGACACGCGGCGGCACAGCGCGACGAGCTCGCCGACCTGGGCGTCCCCGGCCGGGGCGGCCACCGGCGGCGCCGGCACCGGGGCGGGCCCCCAGCCGACCAGCGCCGGCCGCGCGGGCACCGGGGCGGCGCCGGCGGGCCGGGGCGTGACGCCGACGACCAGCAGCACGCCGGGCACCCGGACGACGAGGTCGGGGCCCGGGGCCACGCGGACGGCGACCTGGTCGAACGGCGGCACCGTGGCGGGCGCCCCGCTGGTGCCGGTGAGCGGTGGGGTCGGTGCCGACATCAGATGAGCCTCCCACCGTTGATCCGCCAGTGGATGAAGGGGACGCGCATCGGGCCGTTGGCCACCAGCCACACGATCAGCCAGGTGCTGGCGAAGTGGATGGCGAACGCCGGGCCGGGCAGGGAGTCGATCCAGGTGACCCCGCCGGCGAACAGGAACCACACCAGCAGGCCCTCGGGGATGCCGGTGAGCAGGCCGAACAGGGTGGGCCAGTCCTTCTCCCACCGGAACTGCTGGATGCCGTGGTAGAGGAACTCCCACAGCACGCCGAGCACGAGGGTGACCAGCAGGACGGAGAAGGTCGCGCCGTAGGACGCGGCGAGCGTCGTCCCGGTCGGCAGGACGGGCGTGATGATCAGGGTCCAGATCGAACCGACCACGGCCAGCAGGAAGACCCTGGTCTGGATGCGGCCGTTGAGGGTGGGCAGCACGGTTGTCTCTCTCGGTCGTCGCGGGTGTCGGGGGCGGGTGCGGTCAGATCTGCTTGTTGCGGACCCACTTCCACCACTGGCTGGTCGACCGGCCCGGGCCGAGCCTCTGCGCGAAGCCCTGCCGGATGAGGTCGTCGGCGATCTCCTGGGCGGCGATCTGCAGGCCGAAGAAGGTGTCGACGCCGGGGAAGGGGCCGCCCAGGGTGGCGCTGCCGGAGGCGTACATCTTGCCGCCGTTGCGGGTGCCGGTGACCTCGAAGTCGCGCTGGACGTCGAGCCGGCCGACCGGGTTGCGCTGCGCGTTGGAGTGGTCGAGCAGGTCGGCGAGCAGCCGGTGCTCGCGGATGTCGGCCTCGAGGCCGGTGCAGTCGATGACGGCGTCGAAGGTGCCCACGTGGCGGCCCTGGTCGGGCGTGGTGACGGTGACCTCGACCAGGTCGCCGACCGGCTTCATCTCGTCGATCTGGCCGATCATCACGCGGTACCAGCCCTCGGTGCGGCCGCGCTTGAGCTGCTCCTGCCAGTCCCGCCGGACCGGCGTGTTGGTGCCGCCCATCTCCTCGTAGAGCCTCTTGCGCTCGGCGCCCTCGCTCTTGCGGACCTGCTGCTTGAGCTGCCCGCCCCACACCGACTTCGGGTAATTGAAGCCCTGGTAGGCCCAGCCGTCGGCGCCCTTGCGGCGCTTGAGGATGCCGGTGCCGTGCGGCTTGTCCACGTAGGTGCGGAACAGGTGCACGATCTGCGTCTGCAGGCCGCGGGCGTCGCGGTCGTCGATGAGCCGCTGCAGCACGCGCGAGGCCACGATGCCGCCGCCGCGGATGAGGATCGTGCCGGGGCGCTGGTGCAGCCGCTCGTAGACGTGCTCGTGCCGCTCGTAGGCGTTGACCACCTTCGAGTAGTCGTTGTACTCGCTGCGGTAGCGCTGCAGGTCGGGCAGGAACTTCAGGCCCGGGTAGCCGACGGCGACGTGCACCCACTGGCTGCGGTAGGCGATCCGCTTGGTCGGCGTCGCCCCCTCCGGCGGGGTCAGGATCGTGAAGTACCCGCCGCCCGCGCGGCGCCGGACCATCCGGACCTGGCCGTGCACGACCATCTCCGGGTACCGGATCCGGTACATCTCCTTCTCCATCGACTCGAACGCGTGGCCGGCCTTCGGCGTGTAGTAGTTCGCGAAGATCGGCTCGACCAGCACGTTCCAGGCCTGCTTGACGTTGCCCTGCAGCGCCTCGCGGATGGCGTAGCTCGGGAAGCCCCAGATGTTGTCGGGGCACGACGAGGAATCCGACCGCAGCCGCTCACCCCGCGGGATCTGCGACACCGTCGTCAGGTACTCGTAGCTCTCCCACGGCGTGCGCAGCGGGGTGAGCACCCGCATGGCGCTGGTGGGGACGCCGCAGATGCGCAGGTAGTCGACGGTGACGAAGGAGCCGATGCCGCCGCCGACGGTCACGAACGGGACGTCGACGATCGGGATGCCGGCCTCGGCGAGCATCTGGTCGGTCCAGACGTCGGTGGCGACGAGGGCGTCGGTGAGGTCACCAGGCTGCGCCGGGGCGGGGGCGTGCTGGGGGGAGATGGTGCGCTCGCTCACGGGGGTTCTTCCGTCCTCTGTGGGGAGCCGCCACTGTCGGGGGACCTCGCGGCAGTGTCAACGGATTCCGGCGCGGGTCCCGCGGCCCGTCCGCGCAGGTCCGGGCGGCGTCCGCGGCGGCCCCGCGCAGGCACCCGCCGCCTACACTCCGCGACGTCCGTCGTGGCCGGCCCCGGGGGCCGCCACCGCCGCGGGGAGGCCAGGGTGGAGCAGCGCCAGTTCGGTCCCTACCGGCTCGAGGAGGTCATCGGCCGGGGCGGCATGGGCGAGGTCTACCGGGCCTTCGACACCGAGCACCGGCGGACCGTGGCGCTCAAGGTGCTCACCGAGAGCCTTGCCTCCGACCGCGCCTACCGCGAACGCTTCCGCCGCGAGGCGCACGCCGCGGCCCGGCTGTCCGAGCCGCACGTGGTGCCCATCCACCGGTACGGCGAGTTCGACGGGCGGCTGTTCCTCGACATGCGCCTGGTCCGCGGCCGCGACCTGGCCACCGTGCTCACCGAGGAGGGCCCGCTCGCGCCGGCCCGCGCCGTGTCGATCGTGGGGCAGGTGGCGCACGCGCTCGACGCCGCGCACGCCGAGGGCCTGGTGCACCGCGACGTCAAGCCGAGCAACGTGCTCGTCTGCTCCACCTCGGGCGAGCCGGCCGAGGACGACGACGAGTTCGTCTACCTGGTCGACTTCGGCATCGCCCGCTCCGTCGGCACCGACGGCGGCACGACCGCGCTCACCCAGGTCGGCTCGGCGGTCGGGTCCTTCGACTACATGGCGCCCGAGCGCTTCCTCGAGCGGCCGGCCGACGCCCGCGCCGACGTCTACTCCCTGGCCTGCGTGCTGTTCGAGACGCTGACCGGGCGCCGGCCCCACCTGGCCCGCGACCTCGCGCCGCTGATGTGGGCGCACCTCAACGACACCCCGCCGCCGGTGTCGCGGCTGCGGCCCGGGCTGCCGGCCGGCCTCGACGACGTCGTCGCCCGCGGGCTGGCCAAGGACCCCGACGACCGGTGGCCCTCCGCCGGCGCGATGGCCTCCGCCGCCCGGCGCGCGCTGGCCGCCCCCGCTCCTGCGCTGGCCGCCCCGCCCGCCGCCCCGCGCGCGGGCACCGCGCCGGTCCCGCCGCCGGCGCAGCGGCCCGTGCCGCCACCCGCCCCTCCGCGCGCGCAGCCGCCAGTGCCCCCGCCCGCCCCCCGGCCGCTGCCCGTCGCGGGGGCGGTACCCACGCCTGCGCCGGCCCGGCGCCGCCCGGTGCTGCCCGCCCTGCTGCTGACGGCGGCGGCGCTGCTGGCCGCCGCGGTGCTCGTCGTCGCGCTGGTCGCCTCGTCCGGGGGCGCGGCCGCGGCGGACCCGCCGCAGCGGCCGACCGCCGGGCCGCAGCACGACGCGCTGCTGGCGATCGTGCCCGCCGACTTCGACCCGTCCTCCTGCCGGCCCGCGCCGTCGGCCGGCGACGGCGACGTCGCCGCGGTCGACTGCGGGCGGGCGGCCAGCGAGACCGGCCCACGCACCGCCCGGTTCTTCCTCTACCCCGACGGCGAGACCGCCGACGAGGTCTTCACCGGCGACGTGACCGACCTGGGGCTGCCCGCGCTGGAGAACGGCGCGAGCTGCCCGGCGTCGCAGGGCTACCAGGACTGGACCGTCGACGACGTCGTCATGGGGCAGGTGGCCTGCTACGTCGACGAGACCAACACCGCGGTGCTCATCTGGACCGAGACCGACGACGCCACCGAGGCGGTGGTGACCGTCCGCAACGGCGGCACCGCGGGCCTCGCCCGGCTGGTCGAGTGGTGGAACGAGGCCGACCTGTCGGGCTTCGGCGCCTGAGCCCGCTGGATCAGGCCTTGCCGAACCGCCGCTGGCGGGAGGCGTACTCCTCGCAGGCCGCCCACAGGTGCCGGCGGTCGAAGTCGGGCCAGAGCGTGTCGAGGAAGACGAACTCCGCGTAGGCCGACTGCCACAGCAGGAAGTTGCTGGTGCGGTTCTCCCCGGAGCTGCGGACGAACAGGTCGACGTCGGGCATGTCGGGCTCGTCGAGGAACCGGGCGACGGTGTCCTCGTCGACCTTGCCCGGGTCGAGCCGGCCGGCGGCCACCTCGCGGGCGATCGCGGCGGCGGCGTCGGCGATCTCGGCCCGCCCGCCGTAGTTCACGCACATGGTGAGGGTGAGGACGTCGTTGTCGCGGGTGAGCTCCTCGGCGACCTCGAGCTCCTTGATGACGCTGCGCCACAGCCGCGGCCGGCGGCCGGCCCAGCGCACCCGCACGCCGAGCTCGTGCATCTCGTCGCGGCGGCGGCGGATGACGTCGCGGTTGAAGCCCATGAGGAAGCGGACCTCCTCGGGGCTGCGCCGCCAGTTCTCCGTGGAGAAGGCGTAGGCGCTGATGGCCTTCACACCGAGCTCGATGGCGCCCTCGACGCAGTCGAAGAGCGAGGACTCCCCCGCCTCGTGGCCGGCCGTGCGGGGCAGGCCGCGCTCCTTGGCCCAGCGGCCGTTGCCGTCCATGACGATCGCGACGTGGCCGGGCACCCTGTCGGCGGGGATCGCCGGCGGGCGGACACCGGAGGGGTGCGGGTTCGGGGCCTTCACCTCACGCCTCACGGAGCAGGTCCACCTCCCGCCGCGGGGCGACGTCGGAGCGGTCGACCAGCGGCAGCGAGCGCAGCCCGCGCTCGAGGTGCCACTGCAGCAGCGCGGCGACCAGGCCGCTGCCCTCACGGCGCTGCGCCTTCTCGCTGGCCTCGGCCGTCTCCCAGTCGCCGGACAGCAGGGCCTCCAGGTGCTCGATGGTGACCGGGTTGGGCATCGCCGACCCGGTGGGCCGGCACTCGCGGCACACCGAGCCGCCGGCGGGGACCGAGAAGTGCCGGTGCGGGCCCTCGACGCCGCAGCGGGCGCAGTCGCCGAGCGCGGGCTCCCAGCCGGCCACCGACATCGCGCGGAGGAGGAACGCGTCGAGCACCAGGCCGGCCGGGCGGGAGTGCTCCGACAGCGTCCGCAGCGCGCCGACGACGAGCAGGAACATCCGCAGCGAGGGCTCCTTCTCCTCCGCGGTGAGCCGGTCGGCGGTCTCCAGGACGGCGGTGCCGGCGGTGTAGGCCGGGTAGTCGCCGACGATCGCCGGGCCGTAGGAGCGGATGGACTCGGCCTGGCTGACGATGTCGAGGGTGCGGCCGGTGTAGAGCTGCAGGTCGACGTGGCTGAACGGCTCGAGCCGGGCGCCGAACTTGCTCTTCGTGCGGCGCACGCCCTTGGCCACCGCGCGCACCTTGCCGGTGCGGCGGGTGAGGACCGTGACGATCCGGTCGGCCTCGCCCAGCTTCTGGGTGCGCAGGACGATCCCCTCGTCGCGGTACAGCGACTTCGGCGTGGTGCTCACTCAGTACCCCAGCCGGTTGAGCTTCTTGGGGTCGTCCTGCCACTCGCCGAGCACGGTGACGTGCAGGTCGAGGTGGACGCGCGCGCCGAGCAGCTGCTCCAGGCCCGCGCGGGCCTCGGTGCCGATGGCCTTGATGATCGACCCGCCCTTGCCGAGCAGCATCGGCTTCTGGCTGGGCCGCTCGCAGTGCAGCAGGGCGTGCACCTCGACGAGCTCCGCGCCCGCCCGCTTGGGGTCGGGCCGGCGGTTGAGCTCCTCGACGGTGACCGCGAGGGAGTGCGGCACCTCCTGGAACACCTTCTCCAGCGCCGCCTCGCGGATGAGCTCGGCGATCTGGCGGTCGGTGTCCTCGTCGGTGACCTGCTCCTCCGGGTACAGCGGCGGGCCCTCGGGCAGCAGGCCGACCAGCAGGTCCTCCAGCAGCTCGACCTGGTCGCCCCGCACGGCGCTCACCGGCACGACCTCGGCGGCCTCGACGAGCTGGCTGGCGGCCACGAGCTGCTCGGCGACCTGCTTCTTGCTCGCGGCGTCGGTCTTGGTCACCACGACGACGACGGGCGCCGTCACCTCGCGCAGTTGCCGGGCGATGAACCGGTCACCGGTGCCCACCGGCTGGTCGGCCGGGATGCAGAACACCACGACGTCGACCTCGGACAGCGTGTCGCGGACGACGTCGTTGAGCCGGCGGCCGAGCAGGCTCTTGGGCTTGTGCAGGCCGGGGGTGTCGACCAGCACGAGCTGCCCGGCGGGCCGGTGGACGACGCCGCGGATGGCGTGCCGGGTGGTCTGCGGCCGGTTGCTGACGATGCCGACCTTCTCGCCGACCATGGCGTTGGTCAGCGTGGTCTTGCCCGCGTTGGGGCGGCCCACCAGACAGGCGAAGCCGCTGCGGTACGGCTGGTCCGGCGTGCTCACCGGACCAGTCTCCCACCGCCGACCGACAGGAGCGGCGCCCCGCACCGAGACCTGGCTCGCCTCCCCGCGCGGACGGCGGGTCAGACGGTGGCGCGCAGCGCGCCGTCGGGCCCGGCGAGGTGCACGGGCGCCGACGGGGTCAGGTCGTGGACCGCGGCCAGCCCGTCGGCCTCGACGGCGCCGGCGTCGGACACCACCGCCGCCGCCTCCAGGCCCTCGACGCCGCTGGACACCGCCGCGGCGACCGCGGCCTGCAGTGCGGACAGCCGCAGCGAGGGCAGCGCGACCGAGGCGGCGACGTACGTGCGCCCGTCGGTGTCGCGGACCGCGGCGCCCTCCGGGGCGCCGGTGCGGCCGCGCGCGGAGCGGGCGAGGGTGACGAGCTTGGCGTCCTCGGGCTGCAGGTCGGGCACGGGCGACGAGCTTTCCACGTCAGCTCTCGGCGCCGGCCGGGACCTCGGCCCGGGTGGCCCCTGACTGGGCGTCGGGATCGGTGTCGGGCACCTTCGTGACGACGATCGTGTCGATGCGGTTGCGCCGCCCGCCGGTGCTCTCGGCGACCAGCCGCAGCCCGGCCACCTCGGCCGACGAGCCCTCGATCGGCACCAGGCCGAGCTCGCGGGCGAGCAGGCCGCCGACGGTCTCGACGTCGTCGTCGGAGGGCAGCTCGACGTCGAACAGCTCGGCGAGGTCCTCGACCGGCAGCCGGGCGGTGATCCGCACCGAGCCGTCGTCGAGGTGCTCGACCGGCGGGCGCTGGACGGCGTCGTGCTCGTCGGCGATCTCCCCGACGATCTCCTCGAGGATGTCCTCGATGGTGACCAGGCCCGCGAAGCCGCCGTACTCGTCGACGACGATCGCGATGTGCGTGCGGCGGGCCTGCATGTCGCGCAGCAGCTCGTCGACCGGCTTGGACTCCGGCACGAACGCCGGCGGGCGCATGAGCTCCTCGACCCTCGGGCCGCGGCCGTCGCCGAGGTTCTGCGACCGGCGGACGAGGTCCTTGAGGTAGACGACCCCGACGACGTCGTCGACGTTCTCGCCGATGACCGGGATGCGGCTGAAGCCGCTGCGCAGCGCGAGGGCGAGGGCCTGCCGGACGGTCTTGGTGCGCTCGATCCACACGACGTCGGTGCGCGGCACCATGACCTCGCGGGCGATGGTGTCGCCGAGCTCGAACACCGAGTGGATCATGTTGCGCTCGCCGGACTCCACGACGCCGCGCTCCTCGGCGAGGTCGACGAGCTCGCGCAGCTCGACCTCGGTGGAGAACGGGCCGTCGCGGTAGCCGCGGCCGGGCGTGATGGCGTTGCCGAGCAGGATGAGCAGCGTCGCGACCGGGCCGAGCAGCCGCACCAGGAGCCGCACGACGCCGGCCGTGGCCAGCGCGATCGGGTAGGCGTGCTGGCGGCCGAGCGTGCGCGGGCCGACGCCGACCAGCACGTAGCTGACCACCACCATGACGCCGGCCGCGGCGAGCACCGCCTGCCAGCCCGTGCCCAGGGCCCGGACGAACAGCACCGCGACCAGCACCGCCGCGACCATCTCGCAGGCGATCCGCAGCAGGAGCAGCAGCGCCACGGCGCGGGCGCGCTCGCCGAGCACCTGCTCCAGGCGCGGCGCGCGGCGGACGCCGTCGCGCCGCAGCTCCTCCACGCGGGCCAGCGACACCCGCTGCAGCGCGGCGTCCATGGCGCCGAAGGCACCCGCCAGCGGCACCAGGCAGACCGCGACCACCAGCAGGGTGACCGCGCCGGCGCTCATCGGGACCCGGGGCCCCGTTCCGCCGGCTCGCCGGTGACCGGCTGCCGCGGGGCCGAGCGCCAGCCCTCGAGCAGGCGGGTCTGCAGGCCGAACATCTCCCGCTCCTCCTCCGGCTCCATGTGGTCGTAGCCGAGCAGGTGCAGCACGCCGTGCGTGGCGAGCAGCAGCAGCTCGTCGTCCATGGAGTGGCCGGCGGCGCGCGCCTGCCGGACGGCCACCGAGGGGCACAGCACGACGTCACCGAGCAGCGCGGGACCGGGCTCGGGGTCGTCGGGCCGGGCGGTGTCGAGCTCGTCCATGGGGAAGGCCAGGACGTCGGTCGGGCCCTTCTCCCCCATCCAGCGCTCGTGCAGCACCGACATGTAGTCGGGGTCGACGCACAGCACCGACAGCTCGGCCATCGGGTTGACGCCCATCTCGGCGAGCACGTACCGGCAGATCCCGGTCAGCTCCGCCTCGTCGACGGCGATCTCGGACTCGTTGGCCACCTCGACCGGCACGGCGCTCAGCTCCCCTGCCGGCGCGTCGGCCGGCCGGGCCGCGCGGGGACGGCGGGACGGCCGGCGCCCTGCTGGTGCGCGGCGTCCCAGCGCTCGTAGGCGTCGACGATGTCGCCGACCAGGCGGTGGCGGACGACGTCGGAGCTGGTCAGGTTGGCGAAGTGCACGTCCTCGACGCCGTCGAGGATCTCCCGCACCACCTTGAGGCCGCTCTGCGCGCCGCCGGGCAGGTCGACCTGCGTGACGTCACCGGTGACGACGATCTTCGAGCCGAAGCCGAGGCGGGTGAGGAACATCTTCATCTGCTCGGCGGTGGTGTTCTGCGCCTCGTCGAGGATGACGAACGCGTCGTTGAGCGTGCGCCCGCGCATGTAGGCCAGCGGGGCGACCTCGATCGTGCCGGACTGCATGAGCCGTGGGATCGACTCCGGGTCGACCATGTCGTGCAGCGCGTCGTAGAGCGGCCGCAGGTAGGGGTCGATCTTCTCGCTGAGCGTGCCGGGCAGGTAGCCCAGGCGCTCGCCGGCCTCGACCGCGGGCCGGGTGAGGATGATCCGGTTGACCTGCTTGGTCTGCAGCGCCTGCACGGCCTTGGCCATCGCCAGGTACGTCTTGCCGGTACCGGCCGGGCCGATGCCGAAGACGATGGTGTGCTGGTCGATCGCGTCGACGTAGCGCTTCTGGTTCAGCGTCTTGGGCCGGATGGTGCGGCCCCGCCGGCTGATGATGTCGAGGCTCAGCACGTCGGCCGGGCGCTCGGAGCCGCCGGTCTTGAGCATGCCGATGACGCGGCGCACCGAGTCGGGCCGCAGCGCCTGGCCGGTGCCGAGCAGCGCGATCAGCTCGTCGAAGACGCGCACGGCGAAGGCGTTGTCGGCCGGCTGGCCGGTCACGGCGATCTCGTTGCCGCGCACGTGCACGTCGGCGTCGAGCTCGCCCTCGACCAGGCGCAGCAGCTCGTCGCCGGAGCCGAGCAGGGCGACCATCGAGACGGAGTCCGGGACGGTGATGGTGGCGCGGACCGCGGCGGGGGCGGCGCTCGCGAGGGTGCTGGCGCTGTCCGCGGCGACGGCCTGGGCGGAGGCCTCGCGGGACGTGGGGGCGCCCGGCACGGGGACGTTCGGGGAGGTGTCGGGCAAGAACCCTCGACCCTGCCTTCCTGGCACGGGGATGAGACCCCTGGACTCTACCCGCGCGCGTCGAGCGGGAATCCCGCCCGGACGGGCGTCACCGCCCGCGGTAGGTGGCCTTCCCGGGGCCGTCCTCGAGGAAGGAGACGACGGCGCCGCGCAGGTCCTCGGTGGCGAACAGCGGGCCGGAGACCTGCGGCGTCACGTCGTCGGCGGCGCGGGCGCCGTGGCGGACGGCGGTGGCCACCAGCCGCTTGGTGGCCGCGTGCGCGAGGGTCGGGCCGGCGGCGACCCGGGAGGCGTACTCGCGGGCGGCCTCGGCGAAGCCCTCGTCGGGCAGCACCCGGTTCACCACGTCCCAGCGCTCGAGCACCGCGGCCGGGTAGCGCTCGCCGGTGAAGACCAGCTCCTTGGCCCGCGCGGGGCCGGCGCGCTCGGCCAGCCGCTGCGGCCCGCCCATCGACGGCGTCAGCCCGACGACGATCTCGACCAGCCCGAACGACGCCCGCTCGGCGGCCAGCAGCACGTCGCAGGCGAGCGCCAGCTCGAACGCGGCGGTGAGGGTGAGGCCGTGCGCGGCGAACACCGTGGGGACGGGGAGGTCCTCGACCGTCTGCGCCACCCGCAGCAGCCGGGCCCACAGCGCCGCGCCCTCCCCGGCCGGGTCGGGGCCCTCGGCGATGGCCCGGAAGGCGGTGACGTCGACCCCGCCGGAGACGACCTTCCCGCGGGCCTCGACCAGCACGGCGCGGGCGCGGTCGGCGCGGCCGGGGGCGGTGAGCGCGACCAGTTCGGCGGCCACCTGCTCCAGCGCGGCGAACACCGACTCGTCGAACAGGTTCAGCGGCGGCCGGTCCAGCACGACGACGGCGACGTCGCCGTCGCGCTCGATCCGGACGGGGGCGACGGCGCTGTCGGTCATGCCCGCCACCCTGCCAGCCCCGGCCGGGGCCCTCTCCGGCGGCTCAGCCGGGCGGCCAGCCCAGGGAGCGGCCGCCCAGGACGTGGAGGTGCAGGTGGTGGACGGTCTGCCCCGCCGCGGGGCCGGTGTTGGCCACCAGGCGGTAGCCGGGCTCGGGTCCGTCCTGCGTCGCGAGGCCCTCCTGGACGGCGACGGCGTGCGCGGCCGCCACGACCTCGGCCAGCAGCTGCGGGTCGGCGCCCACGAGCAGCCCCGCGGTCGCGTGGTGGTCCTTGGGGATGACCAGGACGTGCGTCGGGGCCTGCGGGTTGACGTCGCGGAAGGCCAGCGTGCGGTCGGTCTCGTGCACGACGTCGGCCGGGATCTCCCTGGCGACGATCCGGCAGAAGAGGCAGTCGCTCACCTCCCCGACCCTAGGGGGCGGGGGCGGGCACCGCGGGCCAGGATGGGCCGGTCAGCGACCCGGCGGGGCGCCGTGCTCTGTGGCCGCGCACGATCAGCCGGGATCAGCGCACCGCGTCCTGGCTCAGCGCGGGAGGTGAGCCAGGACGCGGCACGACCAGGCAGCCTGATCGTGCTGCGTCGCTCAGGCCCAGCGGGTGCGGACCGACAGGGCGGCGAGCGCGGCGGCGCCGGCGGTGGAGGTGCGCAGCACCTCGGGGCCGAGCCGCACGGGCTGGGCGCCGGCGGCGCGCAGGGCCACCACCTCGCCGTCGGTGAGCCCGCCCTCGGGGCCCACCACCACGGCCACCGTGCCGCTCTCCGGCACGGCGACGCCGGACAGCGGGCGGCGGGCCTGCTCGTGCAGCACCAGGGCGAGGTCGACGTCGGCCAGCTCGCCGCACACCTGCCGGGTGGTCATCAGCTCGCCCACCTCGGGCACCCGCGGCCGGCGCGACTGCTTGGCCGCCGCCCGCGCCGCCGCCCGCCACTTGGCCAGGCCCTTGTCGACCCGGTCCTCGCGCCAGCGGGTCACGCAGCGGGCCGCGGCCCACGGGACGATCCGGTCGACGCCGAGCTCGGTGGCCAGCTCCACGGCCAGCTGCCCGCGGTCGCCCTTGGGCAGCGCCTGCACGAGCAGGAACTCCGGCTCCGGCGCGGGCACCTCGTGGCGGGCGGTCACCTGGACGCGCAGGCCGCGCGCACCGGCGTCGAGGACGGTGCCCTCGACGACGGTGCCGCGCCCGTCGCCGACCCGCACCGGCTCCCCGGCCGCCAGCCGGAGGACGTCGACGGCGTGCCGGCCCTCGGCGCCGTCGACGAGGACCTCGGCCGCCTCGGGCAGCTCGTCGAGCAGGAACAGCGGCGAGCCGTCCTGCACCGGGTGCTGGTCGTCGGTGGCCGGGGCCGTCACCGGAACGGCTTCCGGACGCGGGAGAACAGGCCGCCGTGGCCCTCCGCGGCCGGCTCGCGGCGGTCCTCCCCGCGCAGGGCGGCGAGCTCGCGCAGCAGCTTCTCCTGCTCGGCGTCGAGCTTGGTCGGGGTCTGCACGTCGACGTGCACCTGCAGGTTGCCCCGGCCGGTGGCGCGCAGCCGCGGCGCGCCCTTGCCGCGCAGGGTGAGCACGGTGCCCGCCTGCGTGCCCGGGCGGACGTCGACGTCGGTCTCCTCGCCGTCGAGGAGCGTCAGCGGCAGCGTGGTGCCCAGTGCCGCGGCCGTCATCGGCAGCGCCACGTGGCAGTGCAGGTCCTCGCCGTCGCGGGTGAAGACCTCGTGCGGGCGCTCCCGGATCTCGACGTAGAGGTCGCCGGCCGGGCCGCCGCCGGGACCCACCTCGCCGCGGCCGGTGAGCCGGATCCGCATGCCGTCCTCGACGCCGGCGGGCACCTTGACCGGGATGGTCCGGCGGGCGCGCACCCGGCCCTCGCTGCCGCACTCGGGGCACGGGTCGGGGATGACCTGGCCGGTGCCGGCGCAGGTCGGGCACGGACGGGTGGAGACGACCTGGCCGAGGAACGAGCGCTGCACGCTCTGCACCTCGCCGCGGCCGGAGCAGGTGGTGCAGGTGGTCGGGTGGGTGCCCGGGGCGGTGCCGGCGCCGCTGCAGGTGCCGCACAGCACCGCGGTGTCGACGGTGATGTCCTCGGTCGTGCCGAAGACCGTCTGCTCCAGGTCGAGCTCGAGCACGATGAGCGCGTCGTCACCGGCGCGCACCCGGCTGCGGGGGCCGCGGCCGCCCACCCCGCCGCCGAAGAAGGCGTCCATGATGTCGCCGAGCCCGCCGAAGCCGGCCCCGCCGAACGGGGAGCCGGCGCCGGCCCCGGCGCTGCTGTCGAACGGGTCGCCGCCGAGGTCGACGATGCGGCGCTTGTCCGGGTCGGTCAGCGCCTGGTAGGCGCGGCTGACCTCCTGGAAGCGCTCCTTGGCCTCGGGGTCGGGGTTGACGTCGGGGTGCAGGTCGCGCGCCAGCCGCCGGTAGGCCTTCTTGATATCGGCGTCGGACGCGCCCCGGGCGAGCCCCAGGACGCCGTAGTAGTCGGTTGCCATCAGGTGTACTGACCTCAGCTCTCGGCCAGCAGGTGGCCGACGTAGCGGGCCACGGCGCGCACCGCGGCCATGTTGCCCGGATAGTCCATGCGGGTCGGGCCCACGATGCCGAGCCCGCCCAGTGCGCGGTCGCCGGTGCCGTACCCGACGGAGACGACCGACGCACCCGCGAGCGCCTCGTGGGCGTTCTCCTCGCCGATGCGCACGAGCACCGTGCCCCCGGCGTCGACCTCGCTGATCAGCTTGAGCACCACGACCTGCTCCTCGAGCGCCTCGAGCAGCGGCCGCAGGCTGCCGGGGAAGTCGACGGCGACCCGCGCGAGGTTCGCCGTCCCGCCGACCACCAGCCGGTCCTCCCCCGGCTCCACCAGCGTCTCCACCAGCGCGGCGCTCACCGCGGCGACCAGGGCGCGCAGGTGCGGCGGGGCGGTGTCGAGCAGCTCGGGCACCTTGCCGCCCGCGTCGGCCAGGCGCGCGCCGGTGAACGCGGAGTTGAGCAGCGCCCGCAGGTCGGCGACGTCGTCGCGGGCCACGTCGGCGGGGCACTCGACCACCCGCTGCTCGACCCGGCCGGTGTCGGTGATGAGCACCAGCAGCAGCCGCGAGCCGGTCAGCTGCACCACCTCGAGGTGCCGCACGGCGCTGCGCGACAGGGTCGGGTACTGGACGACGGCGACCTGGTGGGTCAGCTGCGCGAGCAGCCGCACCGTGCGGCCGAGGACGTCGTGCAGGTCGACGGCGCCGTCGAGGAACCGCTCGATCGCCTTGCGCTCGGCGCCCGACAGCGGCTTGACCGACGACAGCCGGTCGACGAACAGGCGGTAGCCCTTGTCGGTGGGCACCCGGCCGGCGCTGGTGTGCGGCTGGGTGATGTAGCCCTGCTCCTCGAGCACCGCCATGTCGTTGCGGATGGTGGCGGGCGAGACGCCCAGGTCGTGGCGGTCGGCCAGCGCCTTGCTGCCCACCGGGTCGTTGGTGGAGACGTAGTCCTGGACGATGGCCCGCAGGACCTGGAGCCGGCGTTCGTCGTGCGCCACGGTGACACCTCCCCGTACCGGTCGACGTCTGCCGTGCGGGCCGCCGCGGGGAGCCCCGGCGGCGGCGCCGGCGGCCCGGAGGGCTGGCACTCGCACGGACTGAGTGCCAGCCCAGCATACGACCGGCGGGGCGTTCCGTCGCGGAGCCGGACGCACGCCACACCCTCCGGGGGGCGGCGGCGGGCTCCCCCGGCGGTGGATAGGGTGGCCGCGGACGGTGCCGGTGCGGGGTGGTCGGACGGAGGTCGGGCCCTGATCTTCAAAGCGGTGCGCAACGGGCGTCCCTATCCCGAGCACGGCCTGTCCACCAAGGACTGGGCGATGATCCCGCCCCGTCAGATCCGGCTCGACACGCTGGTCACCACCAAGAGCGAGCTGGCGCTGGACACGCTGCTGGCCGACGACTCCACGTTCTACGGCGACCTGTTCCCGCACGCCGTCCAGTGGCACGGCGACCTCTACCTCGAGGACGGGCTGCACCGGGCGCTGCGGGCGGCGCTGCAGCAGCGCACCGTGATCCACGTGCGGGTGCTGGACCTCGACGCGCTGATGCCCGCCGACCCGGGCCGGCCCCTCTGAGCGCTCCCCTGGCCGACCTCGGCAGCGGCGTCGTGCTGCGCCGCGCGGTGGCCGCCGACCTGCCGGCCGTCGTCGCGCTGCTGACCGACGACGTGCTCGGCGCCGGCCGGGAGAGCACCGACCCGGCGCCGTACGAGCGGGCGTTCGCCGCCGTCGACGCCGACCACGCGCACCTGCTCGTCGTCGCCGACGGCGGTGGCACGGTCGTCGGCACGCTGCAGCTGTCGTTCCTGCCGGGGTTGTCCCGGGGCGGGGCGCTGCGCGCGCAGGTCGAGGGCGTGCGGGTGGCCGCGGCGGCCCGCGGGCAGGGGCTCGGCGAGGCGATGCTGCGCTGGTGCGCCGCGGAGGCCCGCCGCCGGGGCGCGGCGCTGCTGCAGCTCACCACCGACGTCCGCCGTCCGGACGCCCGCCGCTTCTACGAGCGGTTGGGCTTCGAGGCCTCGCACGTCGGGATGAAGCTGGCGCTGTAGGCCGGCCCGGGCGGGTCCTCCTGCTCTGTCCGGCGGGGTCGGCCGCTCCTAGCGTCGGCGCATGAGTCGCAGACCACTGCGGTGCCGGTTCGGGATGCACTCCTACGTCCGGCGCCACCCCGACGGTGAGCGGCCCTCCGGGCCGGACGACGAGGTCTGCCGGCACTGCGGGAAGCAGACCGGCGCCCCGTTCGGCAGCGCCCCGTGGGTCCTCCCCGGCTGACCGTCTAGAGCCAGCCCTTGTCCGCGGCGACGCGGGCGGCCTCCACCCGGGTGCGCGCGCCGGTCTTGCCGATCGCCGAGGACAGGTAGTTGCGCACCGTGCCCTCGGACAGGAAGAGCCGCCGGGCGATGTCGGCGACGGTGGCGCCGTCGGCGGCCTCCCGCAGCACGTCGGCCTCCCGCCCGGACAGCGGCGTCGCCCCGATCGCCAGTGCCGCGGCGGCGAGGTCGCGGTCGATCACCCGCTCCCCCGCGACGACGGCGCGGATCGCCTTCGCCAGCTCCGCCACGGGGGCGTCCTTGACGAGGAACCCGGCGGCGCCGACCTCCATGGCGCGGCGCAGGAAGCCCGGCCGGCCGAAGGTGGTGAGCACGACCGCGCGCACGCCGGGCAGCTCGGCGGCGAGCTCGCGCGCGGCCTCGATGCCGTCCTGCCCGGGCATCTCGATGTCGAGCAGGGCGACGTCGGGCCGGTGCGCGCGGGCGGCGGCCAGCACCTCGTCGCCGCGGCCGACCTCGGCGACGACGGTGAGGTCGGGCTCGAGCTCGAGCAGCGCCCGCAGCGCGCCGCGGACCATCGACTGGTCCTCGGCCACCAGCACGCGGATCACCCCGCCGGTCGTCCCGCCGCTCCCTCCGTCGCTCACCCCGTCGCTCACGAGGCGGTCCCGGCCGGGACGGGCGCCAGCGGGAGGACGGCGCGCAACTCGTAGCCGCCGTCGCGCCCGGCGCCGCCGGTGAGCGCCCCGCCGAGCTTGCCGACCCGCTCGGCGAGGCCGGCCAGCCCGGAGCCGGGCTCGGTGTCCTCGGCCGGGCCGCGGCCGTCGTCGGTGACGGTCAGGACCGCCTCGACGCCGTCGTCGGTGAGCGTGACGGCGACCGCGCGGGCGCCGCTGTGCCGCAGCACGTTCGTCGTCGCCTCGCGGACCACCCAGCCCAGCGCCGCGTCGACCGGCCCGGGCAGCGCGGGCACGCGGGAGGGCGACCGGACGGCGATGCCCGCGCCGGACAGCGCCGACCGGGCCTCGGCGAGCGCCTGGGCGCAGCCGACCTGCCGGTAGCCGCTCACCGCGTCGCGCACCTCGGCGAGGGCCCGGCGGGCCACCCCCTCGACGTCGGCCATCTCGGTGCGGGCGCGCGCCGGGTCGGCCTCGGCCAGCCGGCCGGCGAGCTCGCTCTTGAGCGCGATGAGCGACAGGCTGTGGCCGAGCAGGTCGTGCAGGTCGCGGGCGAAGCGCAGCCGCTCCTCGGCGACGGCATTGCGCGCCAGTTCCTCGCGCGCGGCGGCCAGCTCGGTGTTGACCGAGATCAGGTGCCGGGTGCCGCGCATCGCGAACGCGGTCAGCAGGCACATCACCGGGAGGATGAACAGGTTGGCGAGCATGCCGTCGGCGGCGACGACGGCGGCGCACACCGCGGCCGCCGCGAGCACCGCCGGCCACACCCAGCGCTCCGGCAGCGCCGCCGCCGAGGCCGCCGAGACGTAGATCATCAGCCCGGCCCAGGACGGTCCCATCCAGACGGCGAGCGCGACGCCGAGCGCCGCGACCACCACCAGCCGGCCCAGGGTCGGCTCGGTGCTGCAGCTCGTGAACGACCGGCGGAACACGTCGAGGTAGACGACGGTGAACGCCAGCAGGGCGGCGCCGGCGACGACCTCCACCACCGCGGGCCGGTCGGTGGACACGAGGTCGGCGACGGGGAAGAACTGGAACAGCAGCCAGGGCAGGGACCAGCCGATCTGCCGCCACCGGTTGCGCACGTCCACGGGGACGGACCGTAGCCGGATCAGCCGGCGACGGCGGTCAGCGGGCGACGGCGCGCGACCCCGACCGCGAGCGCGGCGAACGCGACGGCGAAGCCGGTGAGCAGCACCAGCGGCAGCGGCGCGGGCACTCCGCCGGCGGCGACGTCCCGGCCGGCCTCGGCGTACCAGTACGAGGGCAGGACCTGCGCGAACGCCCGCAGCCCCGACGGGAACAGCTCGACCGGCACCCACAGCCCGCCCAGCGCGGCGAGCACGGTGGTGAGGATGCCGATCGCGCCGCCGGCCGCCTTCTCCTCCAGCGCCCAGCCGAGCAGCAGGCCGAGCGCGACGAACACCGCCGAGCCGAGCCACAGCACGCCGACCAGCCCGGCCCACTCCGCGGCGCCGAGCCGCACGCCGTTGACGAACCGGCCGACCCCGGCCACCACGAGCAGCGGCGGGAGGGTGAGCAGCATGCCGACGGCCACGTCGACGGCGACCACGGTCGTCTGCGGCACCGGCGTCACCCGCAGCTGGCGCAGCCATCCCGAGGCGCGGTCGAACGACAGCCGGACCGTCGCGCCGAGGGCCGCCCCGATGGCGCCGTAGGCCATCATCGAGACCATCGTGGCGGCGGCCTGCTCCTGGCTGACCCCGCCGGGCGCCCCGGCGAAGACCTGCGTGAAGAAGACCGTGAACGCCGCCGGCAGGACGACGGTGAACAGCAGGTACTGCCGGTTGCGACCGACCCGGCGCAGCTGGAAGGCGAACAGCGGGCTCATCGGGCGGCTCCCGTCGTGAGGCTGAGGACGGCGTCCTCGAGGCTGGCGCCGCGGACCTCGAGGTCGGTCAGCGGGATCCCGGCGTCGAGCAGGCCGCGCAGGGTGGCCTCGACGTCGGTGGTGGCGAGGGTGACGACGCCGCCCTGCCGCGTGGTGGCGGTGACGCCGGGGACGTCGCCGGGCAGGTGAGCGGCGGTCAGCCGGACGCTGCGGCCGGACACCGCGGAACGCACGGCCGCCGAGGACCCGTCGGCGACGACCCGGCCGCCGGCGAGGACGACCACGCGGTCGGCGACGGCGTCGGCCTCCTCGAGGTGGTGGGTGGCGAAGACGACGGTGGTGCCGCGCGCGGCGAGGTCGCGCATCGTGGCCCAGAACGCGCGGCGGCCCTCGACGTCCATGGCCGAGGTGGGCTCGTCGAGGAGCAGCAGCGGCGGCTGGCCGGCGAGCGCGAGGGCCAGCATCACCCGCTGGCGCTGACCGCCCGACAGCGCGTCGACCGGCCGGCCGAGCAGCCCGTCGATCCCGGTGGTGGCGACGAGGTCGTCCAGCGGCCACGGGTCGGGGTAGCTGCGGCGGACCAGGTGCACGACCTCCCCGACGCGCGCCTCGCCGGGCAGCCCGCCGTGCTGCAGCATCGCGCCGACGCAGCCGGCGCGGACGGCGTCGGCCGGGGCGCGGCCGAGCACGCGGACGGTGCCGGCAGCCGGGCGCACCAGCCCGAGGACGGCGGAGACGGTGGAGGACTTGCCGGCGCCGTTGGGGCCGAGCAGCGCGACGGTCTCGCCCCGGCCGATGCGCAGGTCGAGGCCGTCGACGGCGAGCACGTCGCGGTGGCGGACGGTGAGACCGGTGACGTCGAGGGCGTTCGGGGGCATGCGGCGAGCCTGGCCGCGGCGCCCGGGTGCGCAGTAGTGCGGGACGTCGCCGGTCCGCCCTGACATCCGTCAGACCGGCCCTCGGGGAAGCCCCCTGTCAGTCCGTGAGGTCGCGGACGACGGCGTCGGCGAGCAGGCGGCCGCGGTCGGTGAGCACCGCGCGCCCGGCCTCGTGGGCACCGGGCTCGAGCAGGCCGCGGGCGACGGCGTCCGCGGCGCGCAGCCGGCCGGCGTCGGACAGCGCGGTCAGCGGCAGGCCGTCGCGCAGCCGCAGGCCGAGCATGACCGTCTCGAGCACCCGGTCGGCGGGCTCGAGCACCTCGCGGTCGGCGATCGGGCTCTCCCCTGCTGCCAGCCGCTGCGCGTAGGCGGCCGGGTGCTTGACGTTCCACCAGCGCACCCCGCCGACGTGGCTGTGCGCGCCCGGGCCGATCCCCCACCAGTGGGCGTTGGCCCAGTAGAGCTCGTTGTGCCGGCAGCGGGCGGCGTCGCCGCGCGACCAGTTGCTGACCTCGTACCAGTCGAACCCGGCGCCGCGCAGCACGGTGTCGGCCTGCACGTAGCGGTCGGCGAGGACGTCGTCGTCGGGCACGGGCAGCTCGCCGCGGGAGATCCGGCGGGCGAGGCGGGTGCCGTCCTCGACGATGAGCGCGTAGGCACTCACGTGGTCGACCGGCGCGGCGAGCACGGCGTCGAGCGAGGCGGCCCAGTCGGCGTCGGTCTCGCCCGGGGTGCCGTAGATGAGGTCGAGGTTCACGTGCTCGAAGCCCGCCGCGACCGCCTCGCGCGCGGCCTGCACGGCCCGGCCGGGGGTGTGCCGGCGGTCGAGGACGGCGAGCACGTGCTCGGCCGCGGACTGCATGCCCAGGCTGAGCCGGGTGAAGCCGGCCGCGCGCAGCGTCGCGAGCGACGCGGGGGTCACCGACTCGGGGTTGGCCTCCGTGGTCACCTCGACGCCGGGGGCGACGGGGAACAGCTCCCGGACGGCGGCCATGACGGCGGCGAGGTCCTCGGCGGGCAGCAGGGTCGGGGTGCCGCCGCCGACGAAGACGGTGGAGACCGCAGGCAGGTCGGGGCCGAGCACCTCCGCGGCGCGGCGCAGCTCGGCGATCGCGGTGCCGGCGTACTCGGCGCGGTTGGCGCCGGGGCCGAGCTCGTCGGAGGTGTAGGTGTTGAAGTCGCAGTAGCCGCAGCGCGTCGCGCAGAAGGGCACGTGCACGTAGAGGCCGAAGGGCGTCGTCGTCAGGTGCTCGCGGGCGTCGTCCGGCAGCGCGTCGTCCGCCGGCGGCCGCGCCGGCAGCAGCGGCAGGGTGGTGGTCATCTGCTCCCAGTGTGCCGCGCCGCCGCCACCCCGGGCAGGATGCCCGGGTGAGCTCTGCACCCGTGGGTGAGGACCGGCTGCTGCAGGTGACCGTCGCGGGGGGCGTGGCCCGGCTCGTCCTGGACTCCTCCGCGAACCGCAACGCGCTGTCCCGGGCGATGCGCGCGCAGCTGCGCACGGCGCTCGACGACGCGCTGGCCGACGACGCCGTCCGCGTCGTGGTGCTCGACCACACCGGGCGGGTCTTCTGCTCCGGGATGGACCTCTCCGAGGCGGCCGGCGCCGGCGCCGGCGACCAGGGCGTGCGCGAGCTGCCCGACCTGCTGGAGACGATCTGGACGTCGCCCAAGCCGGTGCTGGCCGTCGTCCGCGGGCCGGCGCGGGCCGGCGGGGTGGGGCTCGCGGCGGCCTGCGACGTGGTGGTGGCGGCGTCCTCGGCGACGTTCGGGATGTCGGAGGTGCGGCTCGGGCTGGTGCCCGCGGTCATCTCCGCGGTGGTGCTGCCGCGCATGCTGCCGCACGTGGCGCACCGGCTGATGCTCACCGGCGAGGTGTTCGACGCGCCGACCGCGGCCGCGGGCGGGCTCGTGGACCTCGTGGCCGCCGACGACGAGGTCGACGCCGCCGTGGACGTGCAGGTGCGGGCGCTGGCGGCCGGCTCGCCGTGGGCGCTGGCCGAGACCAAGCGGCTGCTGCGCGCCGGCGGGCTGCGCGGCTCGTTCGACGACCTGCTCGAGCTCTCGGCCCGGGCCTTCGCCGGGGAGGACGGGCAGGAGGGCATCGCGGCGTTCCGTGAGAAGCGCCCGGCCCGCTGGGTGCCCTCGCTCTAGCGCCCGGGCCGTCGCCGCGGGACCCTGCCGCCATGACCATCCCGCCACAGGGTCCGCCCGAGGACCCGCGCGAGCGGTTCCGCACCCTGCCCGAGCCGGTGCGCCCCGAGGACACCGTGACCTCGCTCGACACCGACGCGCGACCGCTGCTCGACGACGGCGACGCGCGTGACGTGCTGCTCCGCGAGGCCGGCGGCTGACCTCCCCGGCGGGTGTCCTCCCCGGCTGGCTCGTGCTCTGCCCCGCCCCCGTAGGCAGAGCACGACCGCCCGCCGGACACCGGTCGCCCTCTCCTTCGTGCTCTGCCCCGCCCCCGTGGGCAGAGCACGACCGCCCGCCGGACACCGGTCGCCCTCTCCTTCGTGCTCTGCCCCGCCCCCGTGGGCAGAGCACGACCGCGCTCGGGACAGCTCAGGCCCTCCGGGCGCGGGGATCAGCGCAGCCGGCGTGAGGCGTCGGGCAGCCGCTCGGTCACCCCGCGGGCGTCCAGCCACTCCATGAGCGGCACCGCCACCCGCCGGGTCGTGCCCCACGCCGACCGCGCCTGGCTCAGCGTGAACGGCGACGGCACCGCCGCCAGCCGCTCCCGCGCCACCGCCTCCACCCCCGGCGCCAGGTAGACCCCCTCGGCGATCCGCACCAGCTGGCCGTCACGCACCGCCGCCGCCAGCTCGCGGGGGCCGAGGCGCGCGGTGCGGAGCTCCTCGGCGTCCGGCGCGGCGAACGGGTCGGCGGCCAGCCGGGCGCGGATCCCGTCGACCGCGCGCTGCACCGCCGGCGGCAGCCCCGCCGCGGCCACCACCACCCGGCCCTCGCGCAGGGCCAGCGGCGGGCGCACCACCAGCGGCACCAGGTCGTCGGCCGGCAGCTCCAGCTCGCGGCGCACGACGGCGATCGGCGGCCCGGGCTCCAGCGGGTGCGCCTGCCGGTGCGCCGCGACCAGCCCCGGCACCCGGCGGGCCAGCGTGTCCACCAGGCCCGGCGCCAGCAGCCAGGGCCCGGCCCGCACCGCGTCCTCGGGCACCGGCCAGCCCATCGCGGTGAAGTCGCCGGCCCGCACCACCCGGCGGCGGGCGAGGTCGGCCGCCGCACCGTCCGGCCCCGCGGACTGCGCGGAGAGGTCGGCGGCCCGCTGCCGCGCGGCACCGCGGCGGCGCAGCTCCGGTGGGGCGACGTCGCGGACGTCGGCGCCGAGCACCCGCCGGGCGCCGGGGTCGCGCAGCAGCACCCGGTCGCCCACGCGCAGCGGCAGCGGCGCGGCCAGCCGCAGGCGCACCGCCGTCCCCTCGAGCGGCCGCAGCCGCACGGCCACCGCCGCCGACCCCACGTGCAGCACCGCCTCGGCGGGCAGCCGGTCGGCGGGCTCGCGCGCCAGCGTGACGTCGACCTCGGCGGTGTCCCGGAACGCGCCGGGCGTGAGCAGCGCGTCGCCGCGGGAGAGGTCCTCGACGGCGACGCCCCGCAGGTTCAGCGCCACCCGCGCGGTCGCGCGGGCCCGCTCCACCGGCCGGCCCAGCGACTGCACCCCGCGCACCGTCACCTCCCGGCCGCCCAGCGCCAGCCGGTCCCCGGCCGCCACGGAGCCCGCGGCCAGCGTCCCGGTGACCACCGTGCCCGCCCCGCGGATCGGGAACGCCCGGTCGATCCAGAGCCGCACCGGCGCCGCGGGGTCGGGCGCGGGCAGGCGGGCGAGCAACGCCTCCAGCGCGGCCGCGAGCTCGGGCACGCCCCGGCCCGACGGCGCGCTCACCGCCACCCCCGGCACGGCGCCCATCGACGTGGCCGCCAGCCGCTCGGTGGCGTCGGCGAGCACCGGCTCCGGGTCGGCGAGGTCGGCCTTGGTGACGGCGAGCAGCGCGTGCCGCACGCCGAGCGCGTCGAGGACGGCGACGTGCTCAGCGGTCTGCGCCGACCAGCCGTCGTCGGCCGCCACCACCACGAGCGCCGCGGGCACCGACCCGACGCCGGCGAGCATGTTGCCGACGAACCGCTCGTGTCCCGGCACGTCGACGACGGCCAGCACCCGGCCCGACGGCAGCGTCGTCCAGGCGAACCCGAGGTCGATGGTCAGCCCGCGGCGGCGCTCCTCCTCCCACCGGTCGGGCTCCATCCCGGTGAGCGCGCGGACCAGCGTGGACTTGCCGTGGTCGACGTGCCCGGCGGTGGCGATCACGTCCATGCCGCTCACGTCCGTACCGCTCACGTCCGTACCGCTCAGGTCCGTGCCGGTCAGGTCCACCGGCGGGCCACCTCCAGCACCGCGGCGGCGAGGTCGTCGTCGGCCGACGGCGGGACGCTGCGCACGTCGAGCAGGGTGCGGCCCTCGGCCACGTACCCGACCACCGGGCGCGCGCCGAGCCGCAGCGGCTCGGCGAAGGCCTCCGGCAGCGAGACGGCGGCGCTGCTCAGCGGGTGCTCGGGCGCTCCCCCGCCGCCGACCCGCGCGGCGGAGTCGACGGCGCGGGCGTCGATCCCCGCGGCGGCCAGCCGGGCGGCCAGCGCCTCCGCCCGGGCGCGCAGCCCGGCGACGTCGGCGGCGAGCATCCGCGGCACCGGCGGCAGCGGGCCGCGCAGCGTCGCCTCGAGGGCGGCCAGCGTCGTCTTGTCCACGCGCAGCGCGCGGTAGAGCGGGTGCCGGCGCAGCCGCTGGACGAGGTCGGCGCGGCCGAGGACCAGCCCGGCCTGCGGGCCGCCGAGCAGCTTGTCGCCGCTGGAGAGCACGAGGTCGGCGCCGTCGGCGAGGGTCGTCTGCAGGTCCGGCTCGTCGGGCAGCGCCGGGTGCGGGCGCAGCAGCCCGGAGCCGACGTCGGCCACCAGCGGGACGCCGGTGCCGGCCAGCCCGGCAGCGAGGTCGGCGACCGGGACGGCACGGGTGAAACCGCGGACGACGAAGTTCGACGGGTGCACCTTGAGCACCGCGCCGGTGCCCGGTCCGACCGCGCGCGTGTAGTCCTCGAGCGCGACGCGGTTGGTGCTGCCCACCTCGCGCAGCCGGGCGCCGGTGGACTCCAGCAGCTCGGGGATGCGGAAGCCGTCGCCGATCTCGACCAGCTCGCCGCGGGCGATGACGAGCTCACCGCCGAGCGCGGTCGCCACGAGGGCGAGCGCCGCCGCGCAGTTGTTCACCACGAGCGCGCCCCCGGCGGCGGGCACCGCGCCGAGCAGCGCCGCCAGCGCCGCCTCCCCGCGCGGCCCGCGGCGGCCGGTGCGCAGGTCGAGCTCGACGTCGGTGGTGCCACTGGCGGCGACCACCGCCTCGACCGCGGCCGGCGACAGCGGCGCCCGCCCGAGGTTGGTGTGCACCAGGACGCCGGTGGCGTTGAGCACCGGCCGCAGCGACGCCGCCGTCGACGGCAGGCCGGCCAGCACCGCGGCGACGGCGTCGTCCGGCGCGAGGTCGCCCGCGCGGACGCGGGACTGGACGGCGCGGACGGCGTCCTTCACCAGGTCGCGGCCCAGCCGGTCGGCGGCCTCGGCCAGCGCCGGGTCGGCCAGCAGCGTGTCGGTGCGGGGCACTGCCCGCCGCGGGTCGGCGCTCATCGCTGTCGCAGCGTATGCGCGCCGGCCCGCGGGGCGGCTGGCGGAGGCGGACGGGAATCGAACCCGCCTGACCGAGCTGCTCGGCCACGTCGGCTTTAGAGGCCGCGGGGGCCACCAGGCACCCTGACGCCTCCGCCGGGCAGCCTACGGCCCGCTCACTCCCCCGCGCAGATCGCGGCCATCTCCTCCAGGTAGTGCGCCCAGGGGTCCAGGCCGGCGTCGGCCCGCAGCTGCTCGACGGCGGCCTCGTCGGCCAGCGGCACCGCCGGCTCGGGGCCCTCCGGCGTGCACGCCACCTGGGTGCCGTAGGTCTGCGGCTGCCCGGTGTTCGCCGCCACCCGGTCGGTCAGGTGGGCGAGATCGCCCGGCGAGGCCCGCCCCTCCGCGACCGCCGCGCGCAGCAGCTCCAGCGCCCGCTGCTGGAAGGCCGGGTCGAGGTCGGAGTGCTGGGCGATCGCCCACGCCGCCTCCGCGCCGTCCTCCCCCACCAGGTCGCGGCCGGGCCAGCCGTGCTCGTCGAGGATCTGCGCGAGCCGCTCGGTGCGGGCGGCGTCGCCCTCCGGGTCCGGGCCGCCGCTGCGCCCGCTCTGATCGCGTTCGAGCATGGCCAGCAGCTCCGCGCGCAGCGCCGGGTCCGAGCCCGTGGGCGCCGGCGTGGCCGCGGTGGGAGCGGCGGACCCGGTGGCCGAGGCCGCCGCGGCGGCGGGCGGCGACGCCGTGGCCGCCGCCGGGGAGGGCCCGGCGTCCGTCGCGCAGCCGGCCGCGAGCAGCACCAGCAGCGCGGCGGGCAGCAGGCGGGTCACGGGCGGCCTCCCGGGGTCTGCCGCGAGCGTCCTCGCGCGCGCCCGACGTGTCCACCCGCGGCGGACTAGCGTCGGCCGGGTGACCAGCGCGCCCGCCACCGTCCGCCTCACCCAGTACGCCCACGGGGGCGGCTGCGCCTGCAAGATCCCGCCCGGCGAGCTCGAGGCCGTCGTCGCGGGCCTCACCCGCACCGGCCCGGCCGACCCCGCCGCCGAGCTGGTCGTGGGCCTCGACGACGGCGACGACGCGGCGGTCGTGCGGATCCCCGGCGGCCAGGGGCTGGTGCTCACCACCGACTTCTTCACCCCGGTCGTCGACGACGCGTACACGTTCGGCCGGATCGCCGCGGCCAACGCGCTCTCCGACGTCTACGCCATGGGCGGCACCCCCGTCGTCGCCGTCAACCTGCTGGGCTGGCCGCGCGACGTGCTGCCCGCCGAGCTCGCCGCCGAGGTGCTGCGCGGCGGGCTGGAGGTGGCGCAGGAGGCCGGCTGCCACGTCGGCGGAGGGCACTCCATCGACGACCCCGAGCCCAAGTACGGCATGGCGGTCACCGGACTGCTCGACCTCGACCGGGTCATCCGCAACGACGCCGCCGTCGCCGGCACGCCGTTGTCGCTGACCAAGCCGCTGGGCGTCGGCGTGCTCAACAGCCGCATGAAGGCCACCGGCGAGGTGAGCGAGGAGGCAGTCGCCTCGATGACGGCGCTCAACCGGGACGCCGCGCGGGCCGCGGTCGCCGCGGGCATCCGCGCCGGCACCGACGTCACCGGGTTCGGCCTGCTCGGCCACCTCTACAAGATGGCCCGGGCCAGCGGGGTGACCGCGGTGGTGGACGCCGCCGCCGTCCCCTACCTCGCCGGCGCGCGGCAGGCGCTGGCCGACGGGTTCGTCTCCGGTGGCACCCGGCGCAACCTCGACTGGGTGCGGCCGCACACCGACCTGTCGGCGGCCGGCGAGGACGAGGCGCTGCTGCTGGCCGACGCGCAGACCTCCGGCGGGCTCCTGCTGGCCGGCGAGGTGCCCGGTGCCCCGGTGATCGGCGAGTTCGTGCCGCGGCAGGACGCGGTCGTCGTCGTCCGCTGACCCCGGCGCGTCCCCGGCGACGCGCCGTCCCCCGTCGGTCCCGCGCCCGGATCCGTTCCGCCCGCCGCGCGCCGCTGCCACCCTGCCGCCCGCGCCGGACCCGGAGGGCCCGGGCGGCGCCGAGGAGGACGGGATGAGGACGAGGACGGCCGCGGCACTGACCCTGCTGCTGGCTGCGGGGACCCTGGGCACGCTGACCGGCACGGCGACGGCGGCACCGCCCGGGAACACGACGACGGGGTCGGCCAACGCCTTCCCGCTCGTCGGGGACGCCGGGGTGTTCCTGAGCGCGTGGGCGCCCGACGGGGAGGCCGCCTTCGCGGTCCCCGAGGTCTTCGCCGGCGCCTACGAGTGCCTCACGGAGGAGCGGCTCCCCGCGGACTTCCGCGGGCTCGGCTCGGTCAGGACGTCCGGGACCGTCACCGTGACCTGCGGTGGGGATGGGCTGCCGGAGGCCACCGGAACGGTGACCGTGGACGTCGAGTGGCGTGGGGAGGGACGGGCCACCGAGCAGCCGGAACCTCCGTTCCCGACGCAGTGCGACCTCCGCGTGCTCATCCGCCAGGCCGTGCTCACCGGCTCGATCCGGCTCGACGTCCCGGCCCTGGGGATCGACACCACGGCCACCCTGGCGGACGTGCCGGGCGACATCCGGACGGCTCTGTCGAACTGCGCGGCACCGCACTGACCGCGTGAGCGCTCCGTCCGGCGGGCGCGGTGTCGCCCGCCGGACGGGGGTGTCCTAACGTCCGGTCATGCGCGCCGTCTTCGTGTCCTCGCCCTCGTCCGACGACCCGCTCTCCGTCCTGGAGGTCGGCGACCGCCCCGAGCCCGAGGTCCCCGACGGCTGGACGACGGTGCAGGTCAAGGCCGTCTCGCTCAACCACCACGACCTGTTCAGCCTGCGCGGCATCGGCCTGCCGCAGGAGCGGATGCCGATGGTCCTCGGCACCGACGCGGCCGGCCTGGACGAGGACGGCAACGAGGTCGTCGTCCACGGCGTCATCGCCAGCCCCGGGTGGACCGGTGACGAGACGATGGACCCGAAGCGCTCGCTGTTCTCCGAGGTCCACCAGGGGACGATGGCCGAGCGGGTCGCCGTCCCCCGGCGCAACGTGCTGCCGAAGCCCGCGGAGCTGTCCTTCGCCGAGGCGGCCTGCCTGCCCACCGCCTGGCTGACCGCCTACCGGATGCTGTTCGTCCGCTCCGGCCTGCGCCCCGGCCAGACCGTGCTCGTGCAGGGGGCGAGCGGCGGCGTCGCCACCGCGCTGGTCGTGCTCGGCCGGGCCGCCGGCTACCGGATGTGGGTCACCGGGCGCAGCGAGGAGAAGCGGGCCGCCGCGCTGGAGCTCGGCGCCGAGCAGGCCTTCGAGACCGGCGCCCGGCTGCCCGAGCGGGTCGACGGCGTCATGGAGACCGTCGGCAAGGCGACCTGGAGCCACAGCGTCAAGTCGCTGAGGCCTGGTGGCGTCATCGTGACCTCCGGCGCGACCACCGGCTTCGACCCCGGCGCCGAGCTCAACCGGGTGTTCTTCACGCAGCTGTCGGTGGTCGGCTCCACCATGGGCACCCGCGACGAGCTGGAGTCGCTGATGCGGATGTGCGCGGTCACCGGCGTCCGCCCGGTCATCGACGTCGAGCTGCCGCTGGCCGAGGCCCGCGAGGGGTTCGCCCGCATGCTCGAGGGCCGCACCGCCGGGAAGATCGTCTTCACGCTCTGACGGGGCGCTCCCGCAGCAGCACCAGCGCCGCGAGCGCCGCCAGCCCGGCGGCGACCGCGGCGCCGGCGAAGACCGTGTGCAGCTGGGTGAGGACGGCGGCGTTCGCGGCCGCGTCGTACGCCGGGCAGTCGGCCGGGGTGTCCGGGCAGACGGTCAGCGGTGAGCCGATCGCCTCCACCTCCGCGGTGAACCGGCGCAGCGCGACGGCGGTGAGCAGCGACAGCCCGACGAGCATCCCCACGGTCCGGGCGACGACGGCGAGCGCGCTGGCGCTGCCGTGGACCTCCGGTCCGGTGACGGCGAGCAGCACCGCGTTGACCGGCGCGATCGCCAGGCCGAAGCCGAGGCCCGCCGCCAGCAGCACGACGGTCGACCAGGCGCCGTCGAGGGAGGTCTCGCCCCACCCGGTCATCGCCCACAGCGCCAGCGCGGCCAGCGCCATGCCGGCCGCGGCGACCAGCCGGGGCGCCACCCGGCGGCACAGCCACCCGCCGGCCACCGCGCCCACCGGGACGGCGACCAGCAGCCGCAGCAGCACCAGCGCCGCGCCGAGCTGGTCGCCGGGCGTGGTGGTGGCCCGGGCGAACAGCGGGACGTCGACCAGCGCGGCCACCAGCGCCACCCCGGCCAGCAGGTTCACCAGCAGCGCACCCCACGCGCCGGCCGGGCGCAGCGCCCCCAGGGGCAGCACCGGGTCGGGTGTGCGCCGCTCGTGCAGCCAGAACGCGACGGCGGCGGCCGCGGCCACCGGCAGCAGCACCGGCCCGTGGGCGACGATCTCGGTGGCGGGGTCGGCCGCGGCGAAGGACCACACCAGGGCCCCGAGCGCGACGACGGCCAGCAGGGAGCCGCCGACGTCGACCTCGCGCACCAGCCGGGGCACCCCGCGCAGCGGCAGCACGGCGCCGTCGGGCGCGGCGAGGCTGCGGGCCACCAGCGCGGCCCCGGCGACGACGGCGGCGAGGACCAGCGGCGTCGTCGCGGGGACGCCGTCGAGCAGCGGCACCCAGGCGAGCCCGAGGGTGACGTCCTCGGCCAGCGCGGCGGGCTCGGCGAGCTGCAGGCCTCCCGCGGCCCCGGCCACGGCGAGCAGCGCCAGCCCCAGCGGGTCGGGCCGACGTTCCCCGGTGGCCACGACCCCGGCGGCCAGCGCCAGCCCCAGCAGCAGGTTGAGCCAGAAGACCGCGCGCCAGTCGGCGACGGCGAGCACCGCGGCGCCGGCCAGCGGCCCGAGCACGGCGCCGGCCTCCTGCACGGCGCCGACGACGCCCAGCGGGACGGCGCGGCGCTCCGGCGGCCACCGGTCGGCGACCAGCGCGAGCGTCGCGGGCACCAGCCCGCCGGCGCCCACGCCCTGCAGGCCGCGGCCGGCGACCGCGAGCCCGAGGCCGTCCGCCGTCGCGGTCAGCAGCGAGCCGAGGGCGAACAGCAGCAGGCAGCCGGCCAGCACCGGGACGCGGCCGCGCAGGTCCGCCAGGCGGCCCAGCAGCGGGAGCGTGGCCGTGTAGCCGAGCAGGAACCCGCCGATGATCGGCGTCGCCCGCTGCAGCTCGTCGATGCCGACGCCGACCCCGACGAGGATGTCGGGCAGGGCCAGGACGACGACGTAGGTGTCGGCCGCGGTGACCAGCACCGCCAGCGTCGCGAGGACGACCAGCGGCAGCCCCGGGACCGGGCGGGCGGCCTCCCGCGGCTCAGCCGGCAGGCGGTGCGGTGATCTCGACATCGGCGCCGAAGTCGGACAGCTCGATCGTGAAGGTCGCGTCCTGGCCCGAGGCGTAGAAGGGGCCGGTCAGCTCGGCGCGGCGCAGCTCGCCGCTGTCGGTGGCCACGGAGAAGCGTGCGGCGACCGGCTGGCTCGGGTCCTCGCTGGTGAGCACCTGCTCGACCAGCTCGCCGGGCAGCTGCGCGGTCACCTCGCGCACCACCTCGCCGTCGACCCGTCGCTCCTCCCCCAGCTGCGCGGAGTCGGCCTCGGCGAGCAGCTGGGAGATGCCGGTGTCGGGGTCGAGCAGGGCGCCGGGGTCGCCGAAGCCGAACTGCGCGGGGTCGACCTCGCTGTAGCCGCTGGTGAACGGCAGCTGGGCGTAGACGGTGCCGTCGACGGAGACCACGGCCAGGTCCAGCGAGGAGCCGGCGGCCAGGACCTGCAGGGTGCCCTCGAAGGAGGCCGGGCGCAGGACGTCGCCCTCGCCGCCGGTCAGCGCGGTGCCGGTGGTCGGGGCGCCCTCGCTGGTGAGCACGAAGTGCAGGCTGCTGGTCTCGTCGAGCGTCGTCTTGGCGCGCTGCAGCAGGTCGCCCGCCGACTCCTCGGGCTCACCGCCCCCGCAGCCGGCCAGCGCGACCACCAGCCCGGCCCCCAGCGCGGCGCCGAGCGCGGCAGAGCGGCGCATCCCCATCCCGACCTCCCCGTTCGTGCCGGGTGCGCCCGGCGCGGGCACGGTAGCGCGCCGGTCGGCTCAGCTCCGGACGGCGGCGGCCGTGGCGCGCGCGATCCGCTCGGCGAGCTTCGGCCGGTCCTTCACCGGGAACGACGCGAGCGCCGGCTCCAGCTGCGCGATGCGGTACCGCTGGGTGGTCAGCGCGCGGAACGCGAGGCCGGTGGTGACGCCGTGGCCGGGCCGGGAGACGACGGTCACCTCGTCGCCCGCGCCGACGCCGCCGGTCCCGAGCACACGGAGGTAGGCGCCGGTGGCGCCGCGCGCGGTGAAGCGCTTGACCAGGTCGGGGACGTCCCAGAAGCGGGCGAAGTTGGCGCACGGGATGCGCGGCGCGGTCACCTCGACCAGCGCCGTCCCGATCCGCCAGCGCTCGCCCACCTCGGCGGCGGTGAGGTCGACGCCCGCCGTCCGCAGGTTCTCCCCGAACCGGCCCGGCGGCAGGTCGCGGCCGAGTTCGGCGGCCCAGACGTCGGCGTCCTCCTGGGCGAAGGCGTAGACCGCCTGCCCCTCCCCGCCGTGGTACTTCCGGTTGACCTGGACGTCGCCGTCGAGCCCCAGCTCGTGCACGGCGACGCGGCCGGGCACCGGCCGCTTGTCGATGCCGCTGCGGTCGGGTCGGCGCCCGGGCAGCGGCAGCAGGTCGGGGCCGGAGACGCAGACGGCGAGGAGCCGGCCGCTCACTTCTTGGCGGCGGAGGGCTCGTTGGTGGACAGCGCGGCGACGAACGCCTCCTGGGGGACCTCGACGCGGCCAACCATCTTCATCCGCTTCTTGCCCTCCTTCTGCTTCTCCAGCAGCTTCCGCTTGCGGGTGATGTCACCGCCGTAGCACTTGGCGAGGACGTCCTTGCGGATGGCGCGCACCGTCTCGCGGGCGATGACCCGGGAGCCGACGGCGGCCTGGATGGGCACCTCGAACTGCTGCCGCGGGATGAGCTCGCGCAGCTTCCCGGCCATCATCACGCCGTAGCTGTAGGCCTTGTCCTTGTGGACGATGGCGCTGAACGCGTCGACGGCCTCGCCCTGCAGCAGGATGTCCACCTTGACCAGCGAGGACTCCTGCTCGCCCGCCTCGGCGTAGTCGAGGCTGGCGTAGCCGCGGGTGCGCGACTTCAGGGCGTCGAAGAAGTCGAAGATGATCTCGCCGAGGGGCAGCGTGTAGCGCAGCTCGACGCGGGACTCGCTCAGGTAGTCCATGCCGCCGAGCTGGCCGCGCCGGCTCTGGCACAGCTCCATGATCGCGCCGGTGTAGTCGCTGGGCGCGATGATCGTGGCGTTGACGATCGGCTCGAAGACGCGGTCGATCTTGCCCTCGGGCCAGTCGCTGGGGTTGGTGACGGTGTGCTCGGTGCCGTCCTCCATGACCACCCGGTAGACGACGTTGGGGGCGGTGGAGATGAGGCTGATGCCGGCCTCGCGCTCGAGCCGCTCGCGCACGATCTCCAGGTGCAGCAGGCCGAGGAAGCCGACGCGGAAGCCGAAGCCGAGCGCGGCGGAGGTCTCCGGCTCGTAGGTGAGCGCGGCGTCGTTGAGCAGCAGCTTGTCGAGGGCCTCGCGCAGCAGCGGGTACTCGCTGCCGTCGATCGGGTAGAGCCCGGAGTAGACCATCGGCTTGGGGTCGCTGTAGCCGCCGATCGGCTCGGCGGCCGGCTTGTGCTGCAGCGTGACGGTGTCGCCGACGCGGGACTGGCGCACGTCCTTCACGCCGGTGATGAAGTAGCCGACCTCGCCGACGCCGAGGCCGTCGACCGGCTTGGGCTCGGGCGAGATGACGCCGATCTCGAGCAGCTCGTGGGTGGCCCCGGTGGACATCATCTTGATGCGCTCACGGCTGGCGATCCGGCCGTCGACGACGCGGACGTAGGTGATGACGCCGCGGTAGATGTCGTAGACGGAGTCGAAGATCATCGCGCGGGCCGGGGCCTCGGCGTCGCCGACCGGGGCGGGGATCTGGGCGACGATCGCGTCGAGCAGCTCGGGCACGCCCTCGCCGGTCTTGCCGCTGACCCGCAGCACGTCCTCGGGGTCGCAGCCGATGATGTGCGCGATCTCGGCGGCGTACTTCTCCGGCTGGGCGGCCGGCAGGTCGATCTTGTTGAGGACCGGGATGATGGTGAGGTCGTTCTCCAGGGCCAGGTAGAGGTTGGCCAGGGTCTGCGCCTCGATGCCCTGCGCGGCGTCGACGAGCAGCACCGCGCCCTCGCAGGCGGCCAGCGACCGGGACACCTCGTAGGTGAAGTCGACGTGGCCCGGGGTGTCGATCATGTCGAGGACGTACTCGGCGTCGCCGACCTTCCAGGGCAGTCGCACGTTCTGCGCCTTGATGGTGATGCCGCGCTCGCGCTCGATGTCCATCCGGTCGAGGTACTGCGCGCGCATCTGCCGCGCCTCGATGATCCCGGTCACCTCGAGCATCCGGTCGGCCAGCGTCGACTTGCCGTGGTCGATGTGGGCGATGATGCAGAAGTTCCGGATCCGGGCGGGATCGGTGGCAGCGGGAGTCGTCACAGTGCCGCCATCGTCCCACGACCTCGCCGCCCTGCCGAGCACCCGCCCCGGTCCGGGTCCGACGCGGGTTGGGGTGCCGGTCCCGGCGCTGGTAACCTGGCAGGCCGGTCCGCCGACGCATGCCGTCCGGACGCACTGACAGACTCCCTTCCTGCGAGACACCGAGGCTCACGCGTGGCGAACATCAAGTCCCAGATCAAGCGGAACAAGACGAACGAGAAGGCGCGGCAGCGCAACGTCGCCGTCAAGTCCGCCCTGAAGACGGCCGTCCGCCGCTTCCGCGAGGCCGCCGCTGCCGGCGACACCGAGGCCGCGACGACCGCCCTGCAGAAGGCCGGCAAGGCCCTCGACAAGGCCGCCAGCAAGGGCATCATCCACAAGAACCAGGCCGCCAACCGCAAGTCGGGCATGGCCAAGCAGCTGACCAGCCTCTGAGCTGCGCCCAGCGCTCCTGCGACGAGCCCCGTCCCCGTGAGGGACGGGGCTCGTCGCGTCCCGGGGCTCGTCGCGTCCCGGGGCTCGTCGCGTCCCGGGGGCCTCGCGCCCTGGCTCCTCGTTCCGGACGGGTCCGTGCCCGCGGTCGTCGGCGCCGGTCCGCGGCCGGTGCGGTCAGCGCCGGCTGCGGGCCCGGGCGTCGCGGCCGGTCGTGGCGCGGATGTCGACGATCCGGCGCACCGCCCGCTCCAGGGCGTAGTCGGCGCTGGCGGCGACGCCCTTCACGTCGGCGTTGAGCTCGGCGGCCACGCCGATCGCCTGCTGCAGCCCGTCGATGCTCCAGCCGCGCGCCTGCGTCTGCGCCTTCTTCACCTTCCACGGCGGCAGCTTGAGCGCGCGGGCGAGGTCGCCGGTGTTCGTGGTGTTCAGCGAGGTCACCCGGGCCGCGGTGCGGATGCCGTCGGCGATCGCGTCGGCGATGAGCACGTGGGCGACGCCGCGGTCCAGCGCCCAGCGCAGCATCTCCAGCGAGCCCGTGCGGTCGCCCACGAGCACCCGCTCGGCCACGGTGAAGCCGGTGACCTCGGCCTGGCCGCGGTGGAAGCGGGCGACGGCGTCGGCGTCGATGGTGCCGCCGAAGTCGGCGACGAGCTGGGTGGCCGCCGACGACAGCGCCCGCAGGTCACCGCCGACCGCGTCGACCAGCGCGGTGATCGCGTCCGGGGTGATCCGCCCGCCCGCCGACCGCACCTCGTTGCGCACGAACGTCGCCCGGTCGCCCGGTGAGGAGATCTTGGGGCACTCGTCGACGGCCGCCCCGGCGGCGGTGAGCGCCTTGATGAGGGCGTCGTTGCGCTTGCCGCCGTGGTGGACGACGACCAGCGTCAGGTCCGGGTCGGGGTCCTTGCAGTAGGAGGTCAGGGCGTCGACCAGCGCGCCGGCCGCCTCGTGCACGCCGGACACCACGACCAGGCGGTGCTCGCCGAACAGCGAAGGCGCCAGCACGTCGGCCAGCTGCCCGACCGGCAGGCCGAGCGCGGTCAGCTCGTGCAGCTCGGCCTGGGGGTGGCGCTCGAGGACAGCGGTGCGCACCGCGGCCACGGCGCGGGAGCGCAGCAGCTCCTCCTCGCCGACGACGGCCCGCAGGCGGGAGGTCGGTGCCGGGGGTGCCGCTGCCACGTCCCGATGGTGTCACGCGGTGCCGACGGGACCGGCTCCCCGGCGGGGCGTGCCGGGCGGCGCCGTCCCCGGCCGGCCCGCTCCCGTTCGCCTCGGCCGCCGAGGCGCCGGCACCCGGGGCGCCCCGCGCCGCGACGCCCCACTCCCCCGCCGACCCGACGACGGCCAGGTCGCCCTCCCGGTCGGTGCGGTGCACCTGCATGCCGGCGCGGGCCAGCCAGGTGAGCAGCCGCGGCGCCGGGTGCCCGTAGGTGTTGTCCGCGCCCACGCTGACCAACGCCACCCGGGCACCCGACGCGGCGAGGAACGCCGGGTCGGCGTCCGCGCTCCCGTGGTGCGGCACCTTGAGGACGTCGGCGCGCAGGTCGACCCCGCGGTCGAGCACCCGCGCCTCGGCCGCCGCGCTCAGGTCGCCGGTGAGCAGCACACGCACCCCGCGCACGGTGACCCTGACGACCAGCGAGAGGTCGTTGGGCTCTGCGGCCGCCGACGCGATCTCCGCCGGCGGCGCGAGGACCTCCAGTGTCGCGTGGCCCACGGTGCGGACGTCACCGGGGACGAGCACCTCCCGGTCCGCGCCGGTCCGGGCGGTGAGCGCGTCCAGGGCGGACAGGCGGTCGTCGGCCGGCGACAGCGTGCCGGTGGCGACCGTGCCGACCTCCCGGCCCGCGAGCGCACCGGCCAGCCCGCCGGCGTGGTCGGCGTCGAGGTGGGACAGCAGCACCAGCGGCAGCGCGTCGATGCCGAGCCGGTCGAGGCAGCGGTCGATCGGCCCGACCTCGGGGCCGGCGTCCACGAGCACGCCCTCGCCGGGCCCGGTGGGCACCACCAGCCCGTCGCCCTGACCGACGTCACAGGCGACGAGGACGGGATCGGCCGGTGGCCAGCCGTCGGCCGCCTGGCGCAGCGGCCAGCCGAGCACCACCAGGCCGACCGCCGCGGCGAGAGCCAGGGCGCGCAGCCGCCGGAACCGCCACAGGAGCAGCCCGGCGGCCAGCAGCAGCACGGTGAGCAGCAGCGCGCCGCGGGCGCCGGCGGGCCAGCCGACCGCCCCGTCGGGGAGCCCGGCGGCCACCCGGGCGACGGCGACCAGCCACCGCACGGGCCAGCCGGCGAGCCAGGTGAGGGCGTCGCCCATCGGCGGCACGACCGCACCGGCGAGCGCCGCGAGGAGGCCGAGCACCGTCGCGGGCGGCACGGCCGGCGCGGCGAGCAGGTTGGCCGGCAGCGACACCGGGCTCACCAGGCCCGAGAGACCGGCGACCAGCGGTGCGGTCGCCAGCCCCGCAGCCCCCGCGACGGCGACGGCGTCGGCGACCGGCCCCGGCCAGCCGCGGTCGCGCAACCGGCGGGACCAGCCCGGCGCGAGCAGCACGATGGCCGCGGTGGCGCCCACCGACAGCGCGAAGCCGGCGTCGCGGGCCAGCCCGGAGTCGAGCAGCAGCAGGACGGTCACCGCGGCCGCCAGCGCCGGCACCGCGACCCGCGACCGTCCCGACGCCAGCGCCAGCAGGCCGACCCCGCCCATCGCCGCGGCCCGGACGACGCTCGCGCTCGGCCGGGCCAGCAGCACGAAGCCGGCGAGCGCGACCAGTGCCACCACCGCCTGCACGCGCCGGTCGACCGCCCGGCGGCGCAGCGGCGCCAGGACGCCGGCCAGCACGATCGCCACGTTGGCCCCGGAGACCGCGGTCAGGTGGGCCAGCCCGGCCCGGCGGAAGTCCTCGGCGAGGACCGGGTCCATCGCCCGGGTGTCCCCCACGACCAGGCCGGGCAACAGCCCCGCCGCCGGGTCGCCGAGCACGCGGGCGGCCGAGCCGGCCAGGCCGTCGCGGAGGCCGCCGGCCCACTCCTGCACCGGCGGCACCGCGCCGACGGTGTCCGGCGGCCCGCGCGCCGACAGCCGGGCGACCACCCCGTCGACCGCCGAGGCGGCACTGACCGCTGCGCGGGCGCGTACCTGCTGGCCGGGCAGCAGCCTCTCCCAGCCCTCCACCGGCGCGAAGACGACCACATCCGCGTCCAGGTGCACCCGGCGGTCGGCGTGGTCGAGGACGAGGACGGTCGCGTCGAGCGCCAACCGCGGGGACGCGGTGGCACCTACGCGCCGCGGATCGCCGTCGAGCTCCAGGACCACCGCCACCGGGCCCTCGCCCGCCACCTCCAGCAGCGGCGAGGCCGCGCGGGCGGCGCCCCGGACCGTCGCCGCACCGGCCGCCGTGGCCACCGCGGCGAGGACGGCCAGCGCCACCAGGACCCGCGGCCGGTCGCGGGCGCGCAGCAGGACGCCAGCGGTGAGGACCGCGCCCGCGGCGACCAGTGCCGGCACGAGCGGCGGCAGCGGCCCGGCGGCCAGCGTCACCGCCCAGACCGCGACCGCGACCGGCACGAGCCGGAGGTCCACCCACGTCCAGCGGCCCTGCGGCGCCCCGCTCACACCCGCACCCGGTCGGCGAGGTCGGCGTAGATGGCCGGGCCGATGCCCGGGACGTCGTCGAGCTGCTCGACGCTGCTGAACCGGCCGGCGCTCTGCCGGTGGTCGACGATCCGCTGCGCCAGCACCGGGCCGATGCCGGGCAGCGCGTCGAGATCGGCCACGGTGGCGGTGTTGAGGTCGACGGGACCGGCGGGTGCGGTGTCGCCGGCCGGCGCGGCCGCGGGCGCGGCGCCCGGCACGCCGACGGCCACCTGCGCCCCGTCGGCGACCAGCGCGGCGAGGTTGACCGACGCCGGGTCGGCCTCCGGGAGCAGGCCACCGGCGGCGGCGACCGCATCGGCGACGCGCGAGCCCGCCGGCAGCGTGACCAGGCCGGGACGCGCGACGAGCCCGACCACGGAGACGACGACGGTGGGCTGCGCGTCGGCGGCCTCCCCTCCCGGCCCGGCGGCGGGCGACGGGGACGAGGGCGACGGGGACGAAGGCGCGGACGAGGGCGCGGCCGACGCCGTCGGCGGCGCGAGCTCGACGGCCGGCCGGTCGAGCCACGTCCAGCCGGCGAGCGCCATGGCGGCCAGCAGCCCGGCGGCCCACAGCGCCCGGCTGCCGCGCCGCCCGGGGTCGACGCGGACCGTCCGCGCCGGTGCGCGGTGGCGGCCGAGGCCGGGAGGCAGCCCGTCGGAGGGGTCGTCGTCGGGGGCGGCCGCGGCGGCCCGCTCGGGATCCTCCTCGGGCTCCTCGTCCCAGCGGTCCCCGTCGGAGACGTCGTCCGGGTCGTCGAGGTCGTCGGGGTCATCGGGCAGCCAGCCCGACCGCCGGCCCTCCGCCAGCAGCACCCGGAGGCGGGCGCGGATGACGTCGGCGTCGTCGTCGCGGCGGGAGGTCAGGCGCACGCGGCGGACGCTAGGTACGCAGCCCGGCCAGCGAACCGGTCCCGGCGGGGCTGTGGACACCGAGCGGCCTGTGGACGCGCGGAGCCGCTCCAGAGGTCCCCGGGTGCACCCTGCGCCCGTGCCCGCCCTCCGCTCAGTCCTCCCCGGGAGCCTCCCGGGCGTCCTCCGCTCGCTCCGTCGCCGCCTCGGCCGGCGCCACGTGGGCCGTCGCCGCCTCGGCCGGCGCCACGTCGGCCGGCGCCACGTCGGCCGGCGCCACGTCGGCCGGCGCCACGTCGGCCGGCGCCACGACGACGCCCACCGCCCCGGGTCCCACGTGCGCGCCGATCACCGCGCCCAGCTCGCTGACGTGCATCTCGCGGATCCCGGGGAGGGCGTCCCGCAGCTGCCCGGCCAGCTTCTCCGCGCGCTCGGCGGCGGCCAGGTGGTGCACGGCGACGGACGCGCCGGGCCCGCCGGCCGCCTCCACGGCGCGCTGCACCAGGCGGGTCATCGCCCGCCCGGTCGTGCGGACCCGCTCGAGCGGCACCACCTTGCCGTCGACGACGTGCAGCAGCGGCTTGATCGACAGGGCGGTGCCGAGCAGCGAGGCGGCGGGGCCGATGCGCCCGCCGCGGCGCAGGTGCTCGAGGGTGTCGACGACGAACAGCGTGCGGGTGCGGGCAGCGGTGCCGTTGGCGACCGCGGCAACCTCCTCGGCGGTGGCCCCCTCGGCGGCCGCTCGCGCGGCCGCGAGGACGGCGAAGCCGGTTCCCATGGCGGTGGAGCGGGTGTCGACGACGGTCACCACGTGCTCGCCGACCTGCCCGGCGGCCAGCCGCGCGGCGTCCCAGGTGCCCGAGAGGTCCGCGGACAGGTGCACGGACACCACCCGGTCGGCGCCGTCGGCCAGCCGGCGGCGGTAGGCGGCGACGAAGTCCCCGGGCGTGGGCCGCGACGTGGACACCCGCTGCCCGCGGGTGCCGAGCGCCCGGGCGACGTCCTCGGGGGTGATCTCCTCGCCCTCGCGTCCCGACCGGCCGGCCAGGACGACGTAGCAGGGCACCACCTCGATGCCGTACCGGGTGACGACGTCCGGGGGCAGGTAGGCCGTGGAGTCGGTGACCACGGCGACGGACACCAGGCGAGGCTAGACCGCCCGCCGACGCGGGCGTGTCGCGGAGGGATCCGCCGGGCGTCCGGCGGGTGTCCTCAGGACAGCGCGTCGGCGTCCGAAGCGGGCGGCGGTGCGCCCTCGGGGGTAGCGCCGTCGGCGGGCCGGGGAGCACGGCCGTCGCCGTCGGCCGCGGGCACGGCGGCCACCGTGCTGTTGTGGCGCATCAGCCGCCAGCGGTCGCCCTGCCGCACGACCTCGCTCCAGCCGCAGTTCGACAGCGGGCCGAAGACCCGGCGGTGCTCGGGGCCGAGCCTCAGCAGCGCCTCGATCAGCCGTCCGGCCGTGCCACCGTGGGTGACGACGACGGCGACCTCGACGGGCGGGAGGTCGGCGAGCGCGGCGAGCGCCCGGGCGACGACCGCCGCGTTCTCCTCCCCGCCGCGGCCGTGCACCGGCCGGCCGGCGAGCCAGTCGGCGAACTGCTCGGGGTACCGCTCCGCCACCTCGTCGCGGGTCAGGCCCTCCCAGCAGCCCAGCCCGTGCTCGCGCAGCCGTTCGTCGATCCGCAGGTCCACACCGAGCAGGCCGGTGAGGGCCAGGGCGGTGTCGGAAGCGCGCACGAGGTCGCTGGAGACGACGACGACCGACCCAGCGCGCAGCCCGCCGGCCACCAGGTGCGGCGCGGTACGGGCGGCCTGCGCGCGCCCCTCGGCGTCGAGCGGCGGGTCCATCTGCCCCTGGAAGCGGCCCGTGGCGTTCCACTCGGTCCGGCCGTGGCGCCAGACGACCAGGCGCGGGACGGGCAGGGCCGGCGGCTCGGGCGGCGTCATCGGGAGTGGGTGGCCGTCACCGGCCGGACGCCTCCGGGGCCCCGGTCGCGCCGTCGCCGCCGGACTCCCCGTCCAGCAGCGGGTCGGCCTCCAGCAGGTCGTCGTCGAGGAGGTCCTCGTCGGTCGCGCCGTCGGCGTCCGTCCCGGCGTCCGGGTCGGGTGCGAGGAGCACGGGCGAGCTGCCGGCCGGGTCGACGTCGTCGCCGGAGACCACACCACCACCGGCGGTGCCGCCGTCGGCGGGCAGCGCCCGGTCGACGAAGGGGATGGTCGGGCAGTCCTTCCACAGCCGCTCGAGCGCGTAGTACGCCCGCTCCTCGGTGTGCTGGACGTGCACCACGACGTCGACGAAGTCCAGCAGCACCCAGCGCGCCTCGGCGACGCCCTCGCGGCGCACCGGCTTCACGCCGTGGCGGCGCAGCCGCTCCTCGACCTCGTCGACGATCGACTGCACCTGGCGCTCGTTGGGCGCGGAGGCGAGCACGAAGGCGTCGGTGATGGCCAGCCGGTCGCTGACGTCGACGATCGAGACGTCGGTGGCGAGCTTGTCGGCGGCGGCCTGGGCCGCGAGCAGTGCGGTCTCCCGCGCCTCGGCGGAGGCGGTCATCGGGGCACCTCCCGGAGGTGGTCAGTGGGTGGGTCGGCGGGGCCGGCGGCGGGCCGGCCGGTGCGCGGGGCGCCGGGACGGCGGACGGTCTGCCCGGTCCGGTACAGCCCGCGCTTCTCGATGTACTGGACCACCCCGTCGGGCACGAGGTACCAGACCGGCATGCCACGGGCGACGCGGTCGCGGCAGTCGGTGGAGCTGATGGCCAGGGCCGGGATCTCGACGAGGCTCACCGCACCCTCGGGCAGGTGGCCGTCGGCGAGCGCGTACCCGGGCCGGGTCACCCCGACGAAGTGCGCCAGGCGGAGGAAGCGGTCGCTGTCGCGCCAGCTGAGGATCTGGGCCAGCGCGTCGGCGCCGGTGATGAAGAACAGCTCGGCGTCGGGGCGCTGGGCGTGCAGGTCGGAGAGGGTGTCGATGGTGTACGTCGGCCCCTCGCGGTCGACGTCGACCCGGCTGACGGAGAACCGCGGGTTGGAGGCGGTGGCGATGACGGTCATAAGGTAGCGGTCCTCGGCGGGACTGACCTCGCGCTCGGTCTTCTGCCAGGGCTGGCCGGTGGGGACGAAGACGACCTCGTCGAGACCGAAGAGGCCGGCGACCTCGCTGGCGGCCACCAGGTGGCCGTGGTGGATGGGGTCGAACGTCCCACCCATCACCCCGATCCGCGTCCCGGCCACCGATCGAGCCTAGCCGGGCGCGGCGATCCGGGCCGGACCGGTCCGGCCCCGCGGCGGCACCCGCCGGAGGGCCCCCGCCCCGGACGGCCGGGCGCGGTCGTCGCCGCACCCGGCCGCCGGGGCCGGGGTCCGGTCACGACCGGCACCCCCGTGCCGTCGGTCGCTCCCCCGGCCCGCCGCCGGGGCGGAGGAGCCGAGGTGGCGCCGGACCGGACCCGGCACCGCGCTGACCAACGGAACGAGCGCGATCCGGTTACGGCCAGGGCGCCGATCTGCGACCCCGGGCGTGTCGGACGCGCGTGCCGCCACGGAGCGCGCCGCGGCGGTCACGGGGTCAGAGGGTGGTGACGAAGTCCGCGAGCTGGGTGGCGTTGCGGCACTCGACCATGTCGATGACCTCGCCGTAGCGGTCGGCGGCCGAGTCCCCGCTCCCCCACAGCCGCCGCGGCTCGGGGTTGAGCCAGTGCGCCGAGCGGGCCCGGCGCACCAGGTCGGCGAGCACCGGCAGGCCCGGCTGGCGGTAGTTCGTCCGCCCGTCGCCGAGCACCAGCAGCGACGTCTTCGGCCCGACGGCGGTGGGCCACCGGTCGGCGAAGACCTCGAGGGCGTTGCCGTAGTCGCTGTGCCCGTCGAAGGCCACGACGTCGGCCTCCCGGCCGATCCGCGCGATCGCCCCCGTGACGTCGGCGCCGGGGCGGAAGAAGCGGGTGACCTCGTCGGTGGCGTCGACGAACGCGAACGCCCGCACGCCGGAGAAGTGCTCGCGCAGCGCCTGGGTGAGCATCAGCGTGAAGTGGCTGAACCCGGCCACCGACCCGCTCACGTCGCAGAGCACGACCAGCTCCGGCTTGTGCACCTTGCGCGGCCGGTGGTGGGTGACCACCGGGACGCCGCCGGTGCCGAGCGAGGCGCGCACCGTCTTGCGGAAGTCCAGCCGGCCCTCGCGGCCCATCCGGCGCCGCGCCGACAGCCGCACCGCCAGCCGGCGGGCCAGCGGGGCCACCGCCCGCCGCAGCTCGGCGAGGTCGGCCTGCTGCGCGCGGAGGAAGTCGACCTGCTCGGCCAGCGGCCGCACCGCGCTCTTCGCCACGCGCTCCCGGCCGCGCTCGGCCGCCGCCCGCCGGCGCACCTCGGCGTCGACGGCGGCCCGGAACGCCTCCAGCCGCTCGCGCACCGTCTGCCGCGCCACCTGCTCGGCGAGGCCGCCGCGGCCGCCGTCGCCGAGCAACCCGGCGAGCAGCTGGGCGACCAACGTGTCCGGCGAGAGCGCCCGCATCACCCGGTAGCCGAAGAAGGACTGCCCCGACGGCGACGCCGGCGCCCGGCCGAGCTGCTCCACCGCCTTCCGGGCGAAGCGGCGCAGCGCCTCGTCGTCGCCGTCGGCGAGCAGCCGGGCCAGCTCGGCGCGCATCCGCTCGGCGATGTCGCGCTCGTCGCCGTCGCCGTGCCCGTCGGGCAGGTCGAGCGTCGAGCCGTCGTCGGCGTCCTCGGCGGTGTCACCGTCGAGGTCCCCGCCGGCGTCGGCACCGGAGCCGGGGCGGTCGGACAGCGGCCACCACAGGTCGAACAGCACGTCGTAGGCCGGCCGCTGCGACGCCCGCTGCAGCAGCACCGCCGCCAGGCCGTGCCGCAGCTGCTCGCGCTCGAGCAGGTCGACGACGGTGAGGATCTCGGCGGCGTCGACGGCCTGGCTGATCCCCACCGGGATGCCGGCGTCGCGCACCGCGCGCACGAACCCGTCGAGGTGCCCGGCCAGGCCGCCCGGGGCGGCCGGGCCGACCGACGGCGTGCTCATCAGTTGAGCCGCAGCTCGGCGGCGGCCCGGTCCTGGTCGCTGGCGTGCTTGAGCACCACGCCGAGCGTCGCGCGGACCGCCGTCTCGTCGAGGGTGTCGAGGCCCAGCTCGAGCAGGGTCTGCGCCCAGTCGAGGGTCTCCGAGATCGACGGCGACTTCTTCAGCTCCATCGCCCGCAGCGCCCGGATGGTGCGCACCAGCTGCTCGGCCAGCGCGGGCGCGAGGTCGGGCACCCGGGAGAGCACGATCTCCCGCTCCCGCTCGGCCGACGGGTAGTCCAGCGACAGGTACAGGCAGCGCCGCTTGAGCGCCTCGGACAGCTCACGCGTGGCGTTGGAGGTGAGCACCACGGTGGGCCGGCGGGTGGCCGTGACGGTGCCGAGCTCGGGGATGGTCACCTGGAAGTCGCTGAGCACCTCGAGCAGCAGGCCCTCGACCTCGACGTCGGCCTTGTCGGTCTCGTCGATGAGCAGCACGGTGGGCTCGGTGCGCCGGATCGCGGCCAGCAGCGGACGGGAGAGCAGGAACTCCTCGCCGAAGATGTCGTCGTGGACGGTGTCCCAGTCGGCGCCGCCACCCGAGGGCCCGCCGCCCTGCGCCGCCTGGATGCGCAGCAGCTGCTTCTTGTAGTTCCACTCGTAGAGCGCCCGCGCCTCGTCGAGGCCCTCGTAGCACTGCAGCCGGATCAGCTCCGAGCCGGTCGCCGCGGCCAGCGCCTTGGCCAGCTCGGTCTTGCCGGTGCCGGCCGGCCCCTCGACCAGGAGCGGCTTGCCCAGCCGGTCGGCGAGGAAGACCGTCGTCGCGATCCGCTCGTCGGGCAGGTAGCCCGCCGACGACAGCCGCTTCCCGACGTCGCTGACGGAGGAGAACTGCGGCAGTTGCGTCGGAGGGCGGGGCATGGGCGCTCCTGGCTGGGGCGGTGGGGTGGGGGAGCTCGGGGGTGCCGGGGTCAGCGCGTGTGGCCGTTCCCGGTGACGACGTAGGTGGTGCTGGTCAGCTCGGGCAGGCCCAGCGGCCCGCGCGCGTGCAGCTTCTGCGTGGAGATGCCGATCTCGGCGCCGAACCCGAACTCGCCGCCGTCGGTGAACCGGGTGGAGGCGTTGACCAGGACGGCGGCCGCGTCGACCCCGGCGGTGAACGCGGCGATCGCGGTCGCGGAGTCGGCGACGATCGCCTCGCTGTGCCCGCTGCCCCACCGCGCGATGTGGTCGAGGGCCTGCGGCAGGTCGTCGACCACCCGCACGGCCATGTCCATCGACAGGTACTCGGTGGCCCAGTCCTCGTCGGTGGCCGGGACGACGGCGTCGTGCGCCGCCCGGGCAGCGTCGTCGCCGTGCAGCGTCACACCGGCGTCGGCGAGCGCGGCCAGCAGCCGCGGCAGGAACGGCGCGTCGCGGTGCACCAGCAGGGTCTCCGCGGAGTTGCAGACGCTGACCCGGTGGGTCTTGGAGTTCAGCACGACGGCCTCGGCCATCGCGGCGTCGGCGGAGGCGTCGACGTAGACGTGGCAGTTGCCGACGCCGGTCTCGATGACCGGGACCTGCGCCTCGCGGACCACCCGCTGGATGAGCGAGGCGCCGCCGCGCGGGATGACGAGGTCGACCAGGCCGCGCGCGGAGAGCAGTTCGCCCACCGAGGCGCGGTCGGCCGGCAGCAGCTCGACGGCGCCCTCGGGCAGCCCGGCCTTCTGACCGGCCTCGGACAGGACGGCGACCAGCGCGGTGTTGGTGCGGAAGGCCGATGCCGAGCCGCGCAGCAGCGCCGCGTTGCCGCTCTTGAGGCACAGGCCCGCGGCGTCGACGGTGACGTTGGGCCGCGCCTCGTAGACGATCCCGATCACACCGAAGGGCACCCGGACCTGGCGCAGCTCCAGCCCGTTGGGCAGCCGGGAGCCGCGGACGACGTCGCCCACCGGGTCGGGCAGCGCGACGAGCTCGCGCAGCGCCGCGGCCACCCCGGCGACGCGGCCGGCGTCGAGGCGCAGCCGGTCGAGCACCGACGCCGGCGTGCCGTCGGCGGCCGCGGCCTCGACGTCGAGCGCGTTGGCGGCGAGCACCTCGTCGGTGCGCTCGACCAGCGCGTCGGCCATCGCGGACAGTGCGGCGTCCTTGACGTCGGTGGGCAGCGTGCGCAGCACCCGGGAGGCGGCGCGGGCGCGCGTGACGGCGGCCCCGATCAGCGGCAGCTCGGCGGCGTCGGACACGGCGCTCACGCTACCCGCCGCCCCTCCCTGCCGGGCGTGTCGCCGGTGTGTGAGAATGGTTCTCATGCCCACGATCTCGACGCGCGTGCTCGCCGCGACCGCCGCCTCGGCCACGGCCCTCCTGCTGACCGCCTGCGGCTCCGGCGACGACGCGGCCGCGGCGTCCGACGGCGTCGGCGTCGTCGCGGCCTTCTACCCGCTGCAGTGGGCGGCCGAGCGGGTCGGCGGCGACCGGGTCGACGTCACCTCGCTGACCCCGCCGGGCGCCGAGCCGCACGACCTCGAGTTGACCCCGCGCGACGTCGCCTCCCTCACCGAGGCCGACCTCGTCGTCTACCTCCAGGGCTTCCAGCCGGCGCTCGACGACGCCGCGGCCGAGGCCGGTGACAACACCTGGGACGCGGGCCAGGCGGCCGACCTCTCGCTGACCACCGAGGAGCACTCCCACGAGGGCGAGACGGAGGAGGAGCACGCCGAGCACGCGGAGGGCGAGGAGGAGCACGCCGAGGAGGAGCACGCCGAGGGCGAGGAGGTCACCGACCCGCACTTCTGGCTCGACCCGACCCGGCTGGCCGACGTCGGCGACGCGCTGGCCGAGCGGCTGGCCGAGACCGACCCCGACGGCGCCGCCACCTACGAGGAGAACGCCGCCGCGCTGCGCGCCGACCTCGAGGCCCTCGACGCCGAGATGCAGGAGGGCCTGGCCGACTGCGCGGTGAGCACCCTGGTCACCTCCCACGACGCCTTCGGCTACCTCGCGGACCGGTACGGTCTGGAGGTGGTCGGCATCAGCGGCCTGAGCCCCTCCACGGAGCCCAGCCCCGAGCAGCTCGCCGAGATCTCCACCCTGGTGCGGGAGACCGGCGTGACCACCGTCTACACCGAGACCCTCGTCGACCCCGCCGTCGCCGAGACCGTCGCGCAGGAGGCCGGCGTGCGGACCGCCGTGCTCGACCCGCTCGAGGGCCTCACCGACGAGTCGGCCGGCTCGGACTACCTCGAGGTCATGCGCGCCGACCTGGCCACGCTGCAGGAGGGACAGGGCTGCGCATGAACGACCCCGCGCTACGCCTGGCCGGCGCCACCATCGGCTACGGCGACGTCGCGATCGTCCGCGACGCCGACCTGACCGTGCGGCGCGGCGAGGCCCTCGCGGTGCTCGGCTCCAACGGGTCGGGCAAGACCACCCTGTCCCGCGGGGTCCTGGGCCTGGCCACGGTGCTCGGCGGCACCGTCGAGGTGCTCGGCGCCCCGGTCGGCCGGCTGCGCGAGCGCGGGCGGGTCGGGTACGTGCCGCAGCGGCACACGGTGAGCGGCGCGATGCCGGCGACCGTCCGCGAGGTCGTCACCGTCGGCCGGCTGCCCCGGCTCGGGCTGTTCCGCCGACCCGGCCCGCGCGACCGCGCCGCCGTCGCGGAGGCCGTGGACGCCGTGGGCCTCGCCGACCGGCTCGAGGACCCGGTCGCCGCCCTGTCCGGCGGGCAGCAGCGGCGGGTGCTCGTGGCCCGCGCACTGGCCGCCGAGCCCGAACTGCTGATCATGGACGAGCCGACCGCCGGCGTGGACGCGGCCAGCCAGGCGGCGCTGGCCGGCGTGCTCGCCCGGGTGTCCGCGGGCGGCACGACACTGGTGGTCGTGACCCACGAGACCGGCCCGCTGGCGGGGGTGCTCACCCGCGCGGTCGTCGTCGACTCGGGGCGGCTGACCTACGACGGGCCGCTCGCCGGCGCCGGCGCCCCGGCCGGGCCGGACTGCCACCACCCCGCGGAGGCCGCCGAGCGGCCGGCCCGGGGCTACTCCCTCGACCAGCCCCGCCCGGCGCCCGACGCCGTCCGGGTCCGCGACGGGAGCCGCTGACGTGGAACTGCTCGAGTACGGCTTCATGCAGCGGGCGCTGCTCGCCTCGCTGATGGTCGGCCTGGTCGCGCCCGCCGTCGGCGTCTTCCTCGTCCAGCGGCGGCTGTCGCTGCTCGGCGACGGCCTCGGCCACGTCGCGCTCACCGGCGTCGGCGTCGGGGTGCTCACCTCCAGCGCGCCGGTGGGCACCGCGCTGGTGGCCGCCGTGCTCGGCGCGGTGCTGATCGAGCTGGTCCGCGCCCGCGGGCGCACCAGCGGCGACGTCGCCCTCGCCGTCCTGTTCTACGGCGGCATCGCCGGCGGTGTGGTGCTGCTGTCGCTCGCGCCGCGCGGGCAGGCCACCAACCTCGACGCCTACCTGTTCGGCGCGATCACCACGACGACGGCCGCCGACGTCGCGGTCTTCGGCGTCATCACCGTCGTCGTGCTGGGCGTCGTCTGGCTGCTCGGGCAGCGGCTGTACGCGGTGAGCGACGACGAGGAGTACGCCCGCGCGGTCGGCCTGCCGGTGCTGGCGCTGAACACCGTGCTCGCGGCGCTGGTCGCCTCGACGGTCGTGCTGTCGATGCGGGTGGTCGGCCTGCTGCTGATCAGCGCGCTCATGATCCTGCCGAGCGCCGTCGCGCAGCTCGTGGGCCGCAGCTTCCGCAGCACGCTCTACCTGGCGTGCGCGATCGGTGTCGTCGTCAGCGTCTCCGGCACCGCCGGCTCCTACTACACGGGCACCCCCTCGGGCGGCACCATCGTGCTGCTGGCGATCGCGCTGTTCCTGGCCGTCACCGCCGGGGTGGCCCTGCGCGACGCGACGGCGCGGCGGCGGCACGGGCGTAGGGTCGTCGTCCACGCCGCCCACCCGCACGAGCACGGCACCGGCTGCGGGCACCGGGCGGTGCCGCACGGCGACCACGTGGACTACGACCACGACGGCCACCTGCACGCGCCGCACCGGACCGGCAGCGGCGTGCACTACGACGAGCACACGGACGAGCACACGGACGAGCACACGGACGAGCACACGGGCGACCCGGTGGGGACGCCCCCGGCGGGGAGGACGGAGCGCGCGTGAGCAGCCCGGAGACGACCGAGGTGCCCGCCCGCCGGCAGACGCGCCAGCGGACGGCGGTGCTCGCGCTGCTCGAGCAGCAGGACGGCTTCCGCAGCGCGCAGGACCTGCACGCCCTGCTGCGCGAGCGCGGCGACGCCGTGGGTCTCGCGACCGTCTACCGCGCGCTACAGGCCCTGGTCGACGACGGCCTGGTCGACGTCCTGCGCAACGACGACGGCGAGGCGTCCTACCGGCGCTGTTCGCCGGTGCACCACCACCACCTGGTCTGCCGCTCGTGCGGGACGACGGTCGAGGTCGCCGACGCGCCGGTGGAGCGCTGGGCCGCCCGCGTCGCCGCCGAGCACGGGTTCGCCGACGTCTCCCACCAGGTCGAGGTCTTCGGCACCTGCGCGGCCTGCGCCGCCGCTCAGCGGTAGGGGTCGGTCACCTCGCGCAGCCGGGTGAGGGCCGCGCGCAACTGCGCGGTGGCCTCCTCCCCCAGGTGGGCGGTCCACTCGGCCTCCACCTGCGCCTCCACCTCGCGGGCGAGCGCGATGACGGCCCAGCCCCGCTCGGCCATCTGGACCAGCCGCGCCCGGGCGTCGGTCGGGTCGGGGACGCGGCGCACGTAGCCGGCACGCTCGAGCTGGTCGACGAGGTGGCCCGCCGTCTGCTTGGTCACCAGCGCCTGCTCGGCCAGGTCGGTCAGCCGCGTCCCGTGCGGGCCGATGCGTGCGGCGATGCGCCCCTGGGCGGCGGTGATGTCGCCGAACCCCTTCTCGGCCATCGCCGCGAGCAGCCGGGCCTCCATGGCGCGGTGCGGGTAGAAGCAGAGCAGGCCCAGGTTCTGGGAGTCGGGCTCGGTCACGGGACCCCTTGACGATGGTCAGATGCTCTGACTGAATGGTCAGGACATCGTACCAACTCCGCGGAGACCGCCATGGACACCGACGACGTCTGGCGCACCATCGACTCCGAGCGGGCGAGCCTCGCCGACCTGCTCGACGACCTCTCCCCCGCCGAGTGGGAGACGCCCTCTCTCTGCGGCGGCTGGCGGGTCCGCGACGTCGCCGCGCACCTCACGCTGGCGCAGATGGGGCCGTGGCCCGCGACGGTCGCCGCCGTCCGCGCCGGGGGCAGCTTCAACCGGATGATCCGCGACACCGCGCTCCGCCTGGGGCCGCTGCCCGACGCGGAGTACGGCCGCCGGATCCGGGCGATGGTGGGCTCCCGGCGGCGGGCGCCGTTCGTCTCCCCCGTCGAGCCGCTCACCGACGTCCTGGTGCACGGCCAGGACATCGCGCTGCCGCTGGGGCGCACGCGGCCGGTCCCGCCGGCCGCCGCGGCCGTGTCGGCCCGGCGCGCGTGGGCGATGAGCTTCCCGTTCGGCGTGCGGAGGCGGCTGGCCGGCCTGCAGCTGCGGGCCACCGACAGCGACCTCGTGCTGGGCGAGGGCGCTCCCGTCGAGGGCGCGACCGGCGACCTGCTCCTGCTGGTCACGGGGCGCACCGCGACGGTGCACCGGCTCTCCGGCGAGGGCCTGCGACGGCTGCCGGCGGCGCAGGGCCGCCGGCAGGACACGAGGAGGACGCCATGACGTTCGCCGTCACCATGGACGTGGCCGAGCCGGTGGAGCTCTACGACGCCGTCCACCGGGCGCTGCTCGAGCGCACCGGTGGCGTCGTGGACGGACTCCTGGTGCACCTGGCCCGGGCGACCGACGCCGGCTTCCAGGTGGTCGAGGTGTGGGAGTCGCGCGAGGACTTCGAGCGCGTCAGCGCTCAGGTGGTCGGACCGGCGGCAGCCGAGGTGCTGCAGGGGCGCCCCCGCACCCCCACGGTGCTGACCGAGTTCGAGGTCCGCGGCCTGGTGCTCCCCCGGGCCGGCGTCACCGTCTGAGCCCGGGCGCCCGCCTCAGCCCCCCCAGGCGCATCGGCGGGCCGAGTCCCGCGACGGCGGGCACGAGCGGGACCGGGAGGCCGGCGTCGGGGTCCTCGTCCGGCGCCGGCCCTCCCGCGCCGATCCAGCCGGCCAGCGCGTCGGCCCGCTCGCCCTCGTGGACGCCGGCGAGCCAGACGGTCCGCCCGGAGCACCCGTTCTCGCCGTCGCGGTGGGCGACCGCGCCCACGGCGGCCAGGGCGCACGGGCCCAGGCAGCCGGCGGTCACCAGCACGGCGCCGCGGGTGCCGGCGACGGCCGCCCCCAGCGCCTCGACGGTGCCGGACGTGCCGGAGAGCGCGCGCAGCGCGGAGCAGCGGCGCCCCAGGCACAGGGCCAGGACCGGCCCGCCGGGGTCGGGCCCGCCGGGGTCGGCGACGCGCGGCCGGACCGGGGCGGCCACGTCAGCCGCGCCCGTGGTCGCCGTAGCGGCGGCGGAACCGCTCGACCCGGCCCGCGGTGTCGAGCACCCGCTGGTTGCCGGTCCAGAAGGGGTGCGAGGCCGCGCTGGTGTCGACGACGACCAGCGGCAGCACCTCGCCGTCGACCTCGACGGTGGCCGACGACGTGATCGTCGACCGGGTGCGCCAGGTGGTGCCGGTGGAGGCGTCGCGGAAGACGACGGTGCGGTACTCGGGGTGGATGCCGGGACGCATCAGGAGTGCTCCTCTCGGGTGGTGGCGTGGGTGCTGTCGTCGTCGGCCGGGGTGGACGCCTCGCAGGGGTCCTCGTGCCAGCCGCCGAAGGGGTCGGGGAGGTCGCGCCAGCCGTCGGGGCCGAGCGCCAGCTCGTCGTCGGTCAGCTCCGCCGCGGCGAGCGCCGCGACGATCTCCTCGCCCGGCTGTCGGTGCGTGAGCACGACGACCTCGGTGTGCCGGTCGCCGAACAGCGGGTGCCAGCGCAGCGCGGCCGCCACCCGCCGTTCGGCGTCGACCTCGTCCCAGGCAGGGTCGTCGAGCGCGGCGAGCCACGGCCCGGCGTCGGCCACGCGCAGGCCCTGGCCGGCCGACTCCAGCCAGACCGCCCGGTCGTGCCGGGTGGCCAGCCACAGGCGGCCGCGGGAGCAGACGACCCCGTCGAGGAGGACGTCGAGGGCGTCGTGGAGGCGGCCCGGGTGCAGCGGGCGGCGCGGCGTGAAACGCACCAGCCGCACGCCGGCGTCCTCGTGCAGCGGCGGCTGACCGGACAGCAGCGGGTCGTGCGCGGAGGTGATCCGGCCGCGCCGGGCACCGTCCGGGACGGCCGCGAGCAGGACCTCCGGCGAGGTGTCCAGCCCCGCCCGCGGGACGCCGGGTACGAGGCGGTCGAGGACGGCGGCCAGCCGCAGGTCGTCCCACGGGCCGGCGGCCTCCCCCGCGACCAGCACCGCGTCGGCGAAGGCGACCTGGTCGACGGCGACCTGGGCGAGGGTGCGGTCGTCCTCCGCGGTGGCGGCGAGCCCGCGGTCGGCGAGCTGCTCGCCGCCCGTCGCGTCGTCGAGCCAGGTGGCGGCGTCGACCACCGCGAGGACGGCCTCGACCCGGACCGCGTCCCCGGCCGTTCCCGACCCGTCCTCGAGCACCACCTGCTCGATCGCCCAGCACAGGTGCTCGGGCTCGAGCGCCGGGTCGAGGTGGAGGACCACCCGGTCGACGTCGGGGCGACCGGCGAGGTCCCGCAGCAACGGCAGCAGGTCCAGCCGCAGCGTGCACGACAGGCAGCCGTGGGCCAGCTCGAGCGCCGTCGTGGCCCCGCGCCCGGGACCCGGGCCGAGGACGGTGCGGATCACGACGCCCTGGCCGAGCTGCCCGACGTCGTGGTGCACCACGACCACCCCCGGCCGGTCGAGCAGGGCCCGCGCGGCGGTGGCCCCGAGGTGGCGGGACAGGGACGGCACCAGGACGACGGGGGTGCGGCGGTCGCTCATGCCCCCACCCTAGCGCTAACGACAATCGTTCTCGTTAGTGTGCTCCCGTCCACCCCCGACGAGAGGACCCCATGGCCACCTACTGCGAGGTGACCGGCCGCCGCCCCGGCTTCGGGAAGGCCGTCAGCCACTCCCACCGCCGCACGTCGCGCCGGTTCGACCCGAACCTGCAGGACAAGCGCTTCTTCCTGCCCGGCGAGAACCGCTGGATCCGCCTGACCGTCTCGGCCAAGGGCATCAGGACGATCGACGCCCGCGGCATCGAGTCGGTCGTCGCGCGGATCCGCGCCACCGACCCCGAGGCGCGCCGGCGCCTCGGCCCGGGGAGGCGCGGCTGATGGCCCGCGCCACCGACATCCGGGCGGTCGTGCGCCTGAAGAGCACGGCGGGCACCGGCTACACGTACGTCACCCGCAAGAACCGCCGCAACGACCCGGACCGCCTGGTCCTGCGCAAGTACGACCCGGTCGTGCGGCGACACGTCGACTTCCGCGAGGAGCGCTGAGATGGCCAAGACGTCGAAGGTGGTCGCCGACCGGCGGCGGCGCGAGGTGGTCGCCCGGTACGCCGAGCGACGCGCGGAGCTGAAGGAGGCGGCCCGCACCGCCCCCGCACCCGAGGAGCGCGACGCCGCGCGCGCGGCCCTGCAGCGGCTCCCCCGGGACGCCAGCCCGACCCGGCTGCGCAACCGCGACGCCGTCGACGGCCGACCGCGCGGCCACCTGCGCGACTTCGGCCTGTCCCGCGTGCGGTTCCGGGCGATGGCGCACGCCGGCGAGCTGCCGGGCATCCGGAAGTCCAGCTGGTGACCCCGCAGCGCCGCACCCGGTCGCGCCGGCCCCGCCGGATCGAGGGGCCGGTCTCCTACCGCGACGTCGACCTGCTGCGGACGTTCCTGTCCGACCGGGGGAAGATCCGCGCCCGCCGGGTCACCGGCCTGTCCGCCCAGCAGCAGCGGCGCGTCGCGCGGGCCGTCGCGACGGCGCGGGAGATGGCCCTGCTCCCGTACCCGTCGTCGCGACGCCGCTGAGTCGCCCGGGACGGGGACCCGTAGGCTCCCGCCCGATAACGATTGTCGTTAGCGTTACACGGGAGGCCGGATGTCCGAGCACGGGAGCACGACCAGCAGGCGCACCGGGGGCACCGCCCACCTGCTCCGCAAGGCCGCCGGCACCGTCGGCACCGGCGTGGTCGGCGTGCTCGTCGTCCGCGCCGCCGAGCGCGGCGAGCCGGGGAGCCTCCCGCGCAAGGCTGCCGTCGCGCTGACCCGCTGGGGCATCGTCGGCTCGCGGCGGGCGAACGCGGCGGTCGAGCGGATGCGGCTGTCGGCCGGCGACGTGCGCGCCGAGGCCTACGCCGGGCTCGGCGAGCAGGTGCCCCCGCCGGCCGACCGCTCCGCGGACGGCCACGACCACAGCCACTGATGCCGGCGACCGTCGTCGCCGACGCGGCGGGCCGCCTGCGGCTCTCCGCGCCGGCGCTCACCGGGTCCCCCGCCCGGGCGGTCCTCGCCGAGGAGGCCCTCGACGAGCTGCCCGGCGTCCTCGCGGTGCACGCCTTCCCGGTCACCGGGCACGTGGTCGTGTGGCTGTCCGACGACGCCGACCGGACGGCGGTCCTGGCCGCGGTCGACGCGGCCGGGCAGCGGCCGGCCGACGCGGAGGTGTCTCGCGCTCCCCGCTCGGCCGACGTCGCCAACGCCGAGCTGGTGCGCATCGTCGTCGGCGGGGCCGCGCTGGTCCTGCTCGGCGTCCGACGCCACGGCCTCGGCCGGCCGCCCGTCCTCTCCGGCCGCAGCCGCCTGGCCGTCACCGCCCTGACGGTCTTCACCGGCTACCCCTTCGCCAAGGGCGCCGTCGGCACGCTCGCGGGCCGACGGACCGCGGGCACCGACGCGCTCGTCACCGCGGCCACGTTCGCCAGCCTGCTGCTGCGGGAGAACGTCGTCGCGCTCACGGTGCTGTGGCTGCTCAACATCGGCGAGTGGCTGCAGACGCTCACCCTGCGCCGCACCCGCCGGGCGATCTCCGACCTGCTCGCCGGCAGCGGGACCAGCGCGTGGGTCCGCCAGGACGACGGCAGCGAGCTGCAGGTGGACCTGCGACGGCTGCGCGTGGGCGACCTCGTCGTCCTGCACGAGCAGGTCACCGTGCCCGTCGACGGCGAGGTCGTCGAGGGCGAGGGCGTCGTCGACCAGGCCGCCATCACCGGCGAGCCGCTGCCGGTCGCCGTCGCGCCGGGCGCCCGGGTGCACGCCGGCTCGATCAGCCTCCGCGGGCGGATCGTGGTGCGCGCGTCGGCCACCGGCTCCGACACCGCGATCGGCCGGATCGTCGCCCGCGTCGAGAAGGCGCAGGACGACCGCGCGCCGATCCAGACCGTCGCGGAGAACTTCTCCCGCCGCTTCGTGCCCGCCTCCTTCGCGCTGGCCGGCCTCACCTGGCTGGTCACCGGCGACGTGCGCCGGGCGATGACCATGCTGCTCATCGCCTGCCCGTGCGCGGTTGGGCTGTCGACGCCCACGGCCGTCAGCGCCGCCATCGGCAACGGCGCCTCCCGCGGCGTGCTGGTCAAGGGCGGCGCCCACCTGGAGGCGGCCGGCCGGGTCGACGCCGTCGTCTTCGACAAGACCGGGACGCTGACCGTCGGGCGCCCCGTCGTCACCAACGTCGTCTCCTTCTCCCCCGCCTGGGAGCCCGAGCAGGTGCTCGGCTACGCCGCCAGCTCCGAGATCCACTCCCGGCATCCGCTGGCCCAGGCGGTGATCCGCTCCACCGAGGAGCGGCACGTGTTCATCCCGCCGCACGAGGAGTGCGAGGTGCTGCTCGGCCTCGGCATGCGCACCCAGGCCGACGGCCGGGTGCTGCTCCTCGGCAGCGAGGCGCTCATGGCCGCCGAGGGCGTGGCGGTCGGGCCCGAGGCGCTGGCCTGGCTGGCCGATCTGCGCGCGGCCACCGAGACCCCGCTGCTGCTCGCCGTCGACGGCGACCTGGTCGGGCTCGTGAGCCTGCGCGACGAGATCCGCGCGGAGTCGCCGGAGGTGCTGTCCGCGCTGCGCACCTCCGGGGTCCGCCGGATCGTGATGCTCACCGGCGACCACGCCGTCACCGCGGCCGCCGTCGCCGGCCGGCTGGGCATCGACGAGTGGCGCGCCGAGGTGCTGCCCGACGAGAAGCAGGACGTCGTGACGGCGCTGCAGGCCGAGGGCCACACCGTGGCCGTGGTCGGCGACGGCACCAACGACGCCCCGGCGCTGGCCGCGGCCGACATCGGCGTCGCCATGGGCGTCTCGGGCACCGACGTCGCCGTCGAGACCGCCGACGTCGCCCTGGTCGGCGACGACCTGCGACGCCTGCTGGACCTGCGTGATCTCGGCGACCGCACGCTGCGCGTGGTGCGCCAGAACTACGGCGTCTCCATCGCGGTCAACGGCGTGGGCCTGCTGGTCGGTGCCGGCGGGGCGCTGTCGCCCGTGCTGGCCGCGGTGCTGCACAACGCCTCGTCGGTGGCCGTCGCGCTCAACTCCGCGCGGCTGGTGCGCACCCGCGGCGTGCCGCGCGGCAGCGGCGACGCCGCGAGCTGACCGGGCAGGATCCACGGTCGTGACCGGCCCGACCACCACCGCGGAGGCGCCCGCCGCGCCGCCGCGACGCCGGCTGCTGCCCACCGACGTCCTGGTCGCCGCTTGCCTGGCCGTCGTGGCGGTGCGGTTCCTCGCGCCGGGGGCGTTCACCGCGCCGGCACTGCAGGCGTGGTCGACGGTGTTCGTCGCCGTCTGCCTGCAGGCGCTGCCCTTCCTGGTCCTCGGGGTGCTGCTGTCGGCGGCGATCACCGCGTTCGTCCCGGCCGACTTCTTCGAGCGGGCGATGCCGCGGCGGGCCGGGCTGGCGGTGCCGGTGGCGGGGCTCAGCGGCGCGGTGCTGCCCGGCTGCGAGTGCGCGGCGGTGCCGGTCGCGGGCAGCCTCGTGCGGCGCGGGGTCGCCCCCGCCGCAGCCCTCGCGTTCCTGCTGTCGGCGCCGGCGATCAACCCGGTCGTCCTCGTGGCGACGGCCGTGGCGTTCCCGGACGAGCCGTTCATGGCCGCCGCCCGTTTCGCCGCCTCGCTGCTCGTCGCGCTCGTCATGGGCTGGCTGTGGGCGCGGTTCGGCCGCGGTGAGTGGCTGCGGCTGCCCGCCCGCGCCGGCGCCCCCGCCGGAACGCCCCGGGCAGCGGTCTTCCGGGAGGCGGCGCAGCACGACCTCGTGCACGCCGGCGGCTACCTCGTCGTCGGCGGCCTGACGGCGGCCACCCTCAACGTCGCCGTCCCCCGCGAGTGGCTGGACTCGGTGGCGGGCTCCGCGGTGCTGTCGGTGCTCGTGCTCGCGGTGCTCGCGGTGCTGCTGGCCGTCTGCTCGGAGGCCGACGCGTTCGTGGCGGCGAGCCTGACCTCGTTCAGCCTGACCTCGCGGCTGGTCTTCCTCGTCGTCGGCCCGGTCGTCGACGTCAAGCTCGTCGCCCTGCAGTCGGGGACCTTCGGCCGGCGGTTCGCGCTGCGCTTCGCGCCGGTCACCTTCGCCGTCGCCGTGCTCGCGGCGCTGGCCGTCGCGGAGGTCGTGTGGTGAGGAGCCGGCCGTGGACCGCCTGACCGCCTCGCTCGTCCTGCTGCTGCTCGGCGGCGTGACGCTCCGGGTGTCGCTCACCGACGCCCACCTCGCCTACGTGCAGGCCGGCTTCCGGCCGTTCCTGCTCGCCGCCGCGGTCGTGCTGCTCGTGCTCGGCGTGATCGGGGCGGTCCGGGAGCGGCCCGGCCGCCCCCGGACCCCGGGGACCGACGACCACGGGCACGACCACGACCACGACCACGGCCACGGCCACGGCCACGGGCCCCGGGTGGCCTGGCTGATGCTGGCCCCGGTCGCCGTGCTGCTGCTCGTGGCCCCGCCGGCCCTGGGGTCCTTCACCGCCGCCCGGCAGCCGCAGCAGGTGGTGGCCGACCAGCCGGTCGCGGTGGGCATCGGCCCGGACGACCCGGGCGAGGACTTCCGGACGCTGCCCCTGTCGGCCTACGCCATCCGCGCGCTGGCGCAGGACACGTCGGCGTTCGAGGGCCGGCGCGTGCGGCTCACCGGCTTCGTCACCCCGCGCGAGGGCGGCGGCTGGTACGTCACCCGCATCGCCATCCAGTGCTGCGCCGCCGACGCCGTCGCCCACACCGTCGTGGTCGACGGCCCGCAGGGCGACCTCGCGGCCGACCAGTGGGTCGACGTCGTCGGCACCTGGGCGCCGCCGCTGCCCCACCCCACCCGCGGCTGGCCCGAGCCGGTCATCGCGCCGGAGTCGGTGACGCCGGTCGACCCGCCGGCCGACACCTACGCGGACTGACCCCTCCCGGTGAGGTGCTGGAACGGCCCCCGTGCAGGGGCCCGCCCCGAGCCTGCGAGGGAGCGTGGGGCACGGGGGTCCTCCCTCAGTTGAGCGCGCGGGTGCCGGGCGGGAGCACCCCGCCGCCGACCATGTCGACGACGGCGTCCTGCAGCGCGGTGAGTGCCACGCGCTGGGTGAACGGGCCGGTCGAGACCCGTGCGACGCCGAGCTCCTGCATCTCGCGGGCCGGCAGCGCGGCACCGGGCGGGCTGATCAGCGTCAGCCTGTTCGGGCCGAGCCCCTCGACCACCTGCGCGATCTCGTCGCGGTCGACCAGGCGCGGCACGAAGACCACCGGGGCACCGGCCTCGAGGAACGCCTTCCCGCGGCGGACCGCCTCGGCCACCAGCTCACCGCGGTCGGCGCCCTCGGCGGCCTGCAGGAACACGTCGGTGCGGGCGTTGAGCACGAAGTCGATGCCGGCGTCGCGCCCGGCGCGGACCACGGCCTCCACGGCGGCGACGGCGTCGTCGAGCGGCTTCATCTGGTCCTCGAGGTTGCCCCCGACGACGCCCTTCTCGATGGCCCGGCGCGCGGTCTCGCCGGCGTCGCCGTAGCCGGCCTCCATGTCCATGCTCACCGGCAGGTCCACGGCGGCGGTGATCCGGCCGACCATGTCCAGGTGCAGGTCGAGCGGGATGTTCTCGCCGTCCTCGTAGCCGAAGGTCGCGGCGATGCCGTGGCTGGCGGTGGCGAGGGCCCGCACGCCGTCGGTGGCGGCGACCACCCGGGCGGAGGCGACGTCCCACACGTTGGTGAGGACGAGGATCTCGGGGGCGGTGTGCAGGTCGAGGAGGGTGCGGGCGCGGGTCGCGAGGTCGGTCACGAGACCTGACCGTAAGGCCTCGTCCAGGGGCTCGCCCCCGAGCTCGCGAGGGGTGAGGAGGACGAGGTCCTCCATCAGCGGTCGCGCAGCGCCCGCAGGGCCGCCTTGCGGGCGTCCCCGGTGAGCCGGTCGAGGAAGACCTTCCCGTCGAGGTGGTCGACCTCGTGCTGCAGGCAGCGCGCCATCAGCCCCGAGCCCGACAGCCGCAGCGGCTCGCCGTGCACGTCGAACCCCTCGACGACGGCGTGCATCGCCCGCACCGTCGGCGCCCAGATGCCCGGGATCGACAGGCAGCCCTCGTCGCCGTCCTGGGTCTCCTCCGACAGCTCCACGACCCGCGGGTTGACCAGGTGACCGATCTCGCCGTCGACGTTGTAGCTGAACACCCGGGCGCTCACGCCGATCTGCGGCGCGGCCAGCCCGGCGCGGCCGGGGTGGTCGACGGTCTGCTCGAGGTCGCGGACCAGGGCGGCCAGTTCCCGGTCGAAGGCCCGCACCTCGTCGGCGGGGGTGCGGAGCACGGGATCGCCGAGCTCGCGGATGGGGCGGATCGTCACCCGGGCAGTCTCCCAGCCGCCCGCGGGCGCCCGACCAGCACCATCTCGTCGCGGTGCACCACCTCGCGGCGGTACTCCGGGTCGAGGTCGGGCGTGCGCCGGCCGAGCAGGCCGGGCAGCTCGCGGGCGTCGTAGGCGACCAGCCCGCGGGCGACGACGGCGCCGTCGGGGCCGACCAGCTCCACCGGGTCGTCGGCGAGGAAGTCGCCGTCCACCCCGGTGATCCCCGCGGCCAGCAGCGACGCCGACCGCTCCCGCACCGCGCGGACCGCGCCCTCGTCGAGCTGCAGCCGCCCCCGCGGGCGGCTGGCGTAGCGCAGCCAGAACTGGCGGCCCGACGGACGGCGTCCCGAGGGCTCGAACAGCGTGCCCACCCGCTCGCCGGCGAGCGCGGCGGCGGCCTGCGGCGTGGACGTGACGACGACGGGCACGCCGGCGCCCGACGCGATGAACGCCGCCTCCACCTTCGTCGCCATGCCGCCGGTGCCCACGCCGTTGCGCCGGGCGGTGCCGAGGGTGACCGCGGCGAGGTCGGCCGGGCCGGTCACCCGGTCGACGAGCTGCGCCGGGCCGGTGCGCGGGTCGCCGTCGTAGACGCCGTCGACGTCGGAGAGCAGCACCAGCGCGTCGGCGGCGGCCACGTGCGCGACGAGCGCGGCGAGGCGGTCGTTGTCGCCGAAGCGGATCTCCTCGGTGGCGACCGTGTCGTTCTCGTTGACGATCGGCAGCGCGCCCAGGGTGAGCAGCCGCTCCAGCGTCTGGCGGGCGTTCCGGTAGTGGCCGCGCCGGGTGAGGTCGTCGGCGGTCAGCAGCACCTGCCCGACGGTGATGCCGTGCCGGTCGAAGGCGTCGGCGTAGGTCTGCACCAGGCGCAGCTGGCCGACGCTGGCCGCCGCCTGGGCGGTGGCGAGGTCGCGCGGCCGGCCCTCGACGCCGAGCGGCGCCAGGCCCGCCGCGATCGCGCCGGAGGACACCAGCACGACCTCCCGCCCCTGCGCCCGCACCGCGGCGAGGACGTCGACCAGCGCGGTGAGCCGGGCGGGGTCGAGCCCGCCGGGCAGCGTGGTGAGCGAGGAGGAGCCGACCTTGACGACGACGCGGCCCGCCCCGGCGATCCCCGGGCGGGCGGTCACGCGTCGTCCTCCTCGCCGGGCAGCTCCTCGTCGGTCCAGGTCTCGGTCATCTCGTAGGGCACCCGGCGGGCCTTCTTGGCCGCGAGCCGCTCGGCGGCGCGCACGCGGTGCGGCGCGTCGATCCGGCTGTCGGTGCCGCGGCCACCGAGGCCCGCGGTCTCCTCCGCCAGCGGCGTGCCGGCGGGCAGGCTGGGCTGGAAGTCGAAGGCGACGTCGCCGATGACCACGGTGTCGCCCTCCTGCGCGCCCAGGCGGGTGAGCTCCTCCTCGACGCCCAGCCGGTTGAGCCGGTCGGCGAGGTAGCCCACGGCCTCGTCGTTGGTGAAGTCGGTCTGGCGCACCCAGCGCTCGGGCTTGGCGCCGCGGACGACGAAGGTGTCCTCGTCCTCCGCCGTGACGGTGAACCCGGAGTCGTCGACGGCGCGCGGCACGATCGTCACGCGGGCGGGCTCCGGCGCCGGCAGCGCGGCCCGGTAGTCCTCGACGGCGGCGGCCAGCGCGTAGCCGAGCGCGTCCAGCCCCTCCCCCGTGGCGGCGCTGACCGGGAACACCTGCAGCCCGCGCGCCTCCAGCGCCGGGCGCACCAGGTCAACCAGCTCCCGCCCGTCGGGGACGTCGATCTTGTTGAGGACGGCGACCCGCAGCCGGCCCACGAGGTCCAGCTCGTGGCCGCCGGCCGTGTCCTCCGAGTACATGGCGAGCTCGTGCGTCAGGGCGTCGATGTCGGTCTCGGGGTCGCGGCCGGGCTCGAGGGTGGCCATGTCGACCACGTGCACCAGCACCGCGCACCGCTCGACGTGCCGGAGGAACTGCAGGCCCAGCCCCTTGCCGGTGGCCGCGCCGGGGATGAGCCCGGGCACGTCGGCCATCGTGAAGACGGTGTCGCCGGCCCGCACGACGCCGAGGTTGGGCACGAGCGTGGTGAACGGGTAGTCGGCGATCTTGGGCCGCGCCGCGGACATGGCGGCGATCAGCGAGGACTTGCCGGCCGAGGGGAACCCGACCAGGCCGACGTCGGCGACGCTCTTGAGCTCCAGCACGGCGTCGAACGCCTCGCCCGGCTCGCCGAGCAGCGCGAAGCCCGGCGCCTTGCGGCGCGGGTTGGCCAGCGCCGCGTTGCCGAGGCCGCCCTTGCCGCCCTGGGCCAGCACGACCCGGGTACCGGCGCCCACGAGGTCGGCGACCACCTCGCCGTCGACGCTGACCACGGTGCCCTCGGGGACGCGCAGCACGCGCTCCTCGCCGTTGGCGCCGTGGCGGTGGCTGCCGGCGCCGGGGCGGCCGTTGCCCGCCTTCTGGTGGGGGCGGTGGTGGAAGTCCAGGAGGGTGTGGACGTTGGGGTCCACCTCGAGGACGACGTCGCCGCCGTTCCCCCCGTTGCCGCCGTCGGGGCCACCGAGGGGCTTGTACTTCTCGCGGTGCACGGACGCGACGCCGTGACCGCCGTTGCCCGCGGCGACGTGCACGACGACGCGGTCGACGAACGCGGCCATGTCTGCTCTACCTGCTCACTGCCTGCTCAACGCCGACGAGCGCACGGGCCGTGCGGCCCGTGCGCTCGTGGCGGTACGTGTCTGTGGTGGCGACCTGAGGTCGGCCCTGCCGCAGGGGCCCGCCGCGAGCGTGCGAGCGGTGGGGAGCGGCGGGGTCCTCCGTCAGGCGTCGACCGTCGTGATCGAGACGGTCTTGCGGCCACGGCTGGTGCCGAAGGTGACCGCGCCCGGGGTCAGGGCGAACAGCGTGTCGTCGCCGCCACGGCCGACGCCGAGACCCGGGTGGAAGTGGGTGCCGCGCTGGCGCACGATGATCTCGCCGGCCTTGACGACCTGGCCACCGAAGCGCTTGACGCCGAGGCGCTGGGCGTTCGAGTCGCGGCCGTTGCGGGAGGACGAGGCGCCCTTCTTGTGTGCCATGTCGTCGTCAGCCCTTCGTGATGTCGCGGACGACCACGTCGGTCAGCGGCTGACGGTGGCCCTGACGCTTGTGGTAGCCCGTCTTGTTCTTGAACTTGTGGATGCGGATCTTCGGGCCCTTGCCGTGCCCGACGATCTCGCCGGTCACGGTCACGCCGGCCAGCGCCTGCGCGTCGCTGGTGACGGTGTCGCCGTCGACCAGGAGCAGGGCCGGGAGGGTGACGGAGTCGCCCGCCTCACCCGCGAGACGGTTGACCGTGAACCGGTCGCCCACGGCCACCTTGTGCTGCCGGCCACCGGCCTTCACGACTGCGTACACCACTGAACTCCTCGATCGCTGCTGTCTGTCCCGCGATGCGTCCCGGTCGCACCCCGGCGCGGGCTCCGGGTGCTGGACGGGCCGCACCGCCTCATCGGCCCCGGGAGGGAGCCCGGTCCGGGGCGGTGCAACCCGACCAGCGTACCCGAGCGCCCGGGGCCGGGTCGAACGCGGCCCCGGGCGCCCGGCGGTCAGCTGGCGGGCGGGCCCGCCGGGCGGCTGGCGGCACGGCGACGGCGCGGCCGGGGCGCCGGCACGGCGGCGTCCGCGGGGCCGGTGGTGTCCCCGGTGCCGTCGACCGCGACGCCGTCGGCGGGCACCGGCTCGTCGTCGCCGGGACCCGCGTCGTCCGGCCCGGCACCCGGGGGCACGTCCTCGTCGTCCCCGGCCGCGGCGGCCTCCGGCTCGGGCCCGGTCGCGGCGGGCTCGGGCTCGGGCTCGGTGACCTCGGCCCCCGGGACCTCCGCGCCCAACTGCACCGTGACGTCGACCTCGGCCGGCCCGGCGACCGCGTCGGGCGCGGGCAGCTCCGGGGTGGCGTCGTCGGGGACGGTGACCTCGGTGGCGACGTCGGCGGGCGTGGGGTCCTGGGCCGGAGGGTCCTGGGCCGGGGGGTCCTGGGCCGGAGCGTCCTGGACCGGGGGGTCCTGGGCCGGGGCGTCCTCGGCCGGCGCGACGTCCTGGGCGGCGTCGGCGGCGGTGTCCTCGGCAGCGGTCACGTCGGCCGTGTCCTCCGGGGCGTCGTCGCCGCTGGAGGCCGCGGCGAGCACGGCGGCGTCCTCGGCGGCCCGCTCCTCACCGGACTGGCCGCGGTTGCGCCGTCCGCGGTTGCGGCGGCCACCCGTCCGCTGTCCCTCCCCCGGGGCGGAGCCGTCGCCTGAGCCGTTGCCCGAGCCGCTGCCCGGAGCGTTGTCGGCGTCCGCGGCCGGCTGCTCGGCCACGGCGGTCCCGGCGCGCTCGGCGTCCTTCCGCTCGGCGTCCTTGCGCTGGTCCCCGCGCTGGTCGTCCTTGCGCTGGTCGCCACGCTGGTCCCGCCGGCCGTTGCCGCCGTTGCCCCCACCGGAGCTCCCGGAGGCGGAGCCGCCGCGGCGCTTGTCGTCCACCGGGTCGGTGTGCACGAGCACCCCGCGGCCGCGGCAGTGCTCGCACGGCTCGGAGAACACCTCGAGCAGGCCCTGGCCCACGCGCTTGCGGGTCATCTGCACCAGGCCCAGCGAGGTCACCTCGGCCACCTGGTGCTTGGTGCGGTCGCGGCCCAGGCACTCGGTGAGCCGGCGCAGCACCAGGTCGCGGTTGCTCTCGAGCACCATGTCGATGAAGTCGATGACGATGATGCCGCCGATGTCGCGCAGCCGGAGCTGGCGGACGATCTCCTCGGCCGCCTCCATGTTGTTGCGCGTGACGGTCTGCTCGAGGTTGCCGCCGCTGCCGGTGAACTTGCCGGTGTTGACGTCGACGACGGTCATCGCCTCGGTGCGGTCGATGACCAGCGAGCCGCCCGAGGGCAGCCACACCTTGCGGTCGAGCGCCTTGGCGAGCTGCTCGTCGATGCGCAGGTCGCGGAAGACGTCGCCCTCGCCGGTGTGCCGGGTCAGCCGCCCGGTCAGCTCCGGGGAGACGTGCGCGACGTAGGCCTCGACGGTGTCCCAGGCCTCGTCGCCCTGGACGACGAGCTCGCTGAAGTCCTCGTTGAAGACGTCGCGGATCACCCGGATGGCGAGGTCGGGCTCGCCGTAGAGCAGCGCCGGGGCGTTGCTCGTGGACTCCGACTTCTGCTTGATGACCTCCCACTGCGCCTGCAGCCGGGCCACGTCGCGGGTGAGCTCCTCCTCGGAGGCGCCCTCCGCGGCGGTCCGGATGATGACGCCGGCGTCCTCGGGGACGATCTTCTTGAGGATGTCCTTGAGCCGCTGCCGCTCGGTGTCGGGCAGCTTGCGGCTGATCCCGGTCATCGAGCCGCCGGGCACGTAGACGAGGAACCGGCCGGGCAGGTTGACCTGCTGGGTCAGCCGGGCGCCCTTGTGGCCGATCGGGTCCTTGGTGACCTGGACCAGCACCTTGTCGCCGGACTTGAGCGCCTGCTCGATGGAGCGCTGCTTGCCGGTGAGGCCGGCGGCGTCCCAGTTGACCTCGCCGGCGTAGAGGACGGCGTTGCGCCCCTTGCCGATGTCGACGAACGCCGCCTCCATGCTGGGCAGCACGTTCTGCACCCGGCCGAGGTAGACGTTGCCGGCGAAGGACGTCGCCTGCGCCTGGGTGACGTAGTGCTCGACGAGCACCCCGTCCTCGAGGACGGCGATCTGGGTGCGCTCACCGCGCTGGCGGATGACCATGCGGCGCTCGACGGCCTCGCGGCGGGCGAGGAACTCGGCCTCGGTGAGGATCGGCGCGCGGCGGCGGCCGGTGTCGCGGCCCTCGCGGCGGCGCTGGCGCTTGGCCTCCAGCCGCGTGGAGCCGGCGACGCCCCGGACGTCGTCGTCGCTGGTGGCGCGGCCGTTGCGGCCGGCGCGCTCGGGACGGTCGTCGTCGTCCTCGGTCGCCGTCTCGCCGGCGGACTCCCCGCCCCGGCGGCGACGACGGCGGCGGCGCCGGGTGGTCGAGCCGCCCTCGGCGTCGTCGCCGTCGGCGTCCTCGCCGGTGTCGGCGTCCTCGTCGGTGTCGTCGGCGTCCTCGTCGGCGGCGCGCTCACCGGCGCGGTCGGCGTCGTCGTCCGTGTCGGCGTCACCGTCGGCGTCGGCGGACTCCTCACCGCTGCGGCCCCGGCCGCGGCCGCGGCGCCCGCGGCGACGGCGGCGGCTCCCGCCGGCCTCCTCGCGGTCGCCGTCCTCGGCGTCGTCCCGGTCTGCCTCGTCGGCGGTCTCGTCGGCGTCCTCGTCCCGGCCCACGTCCCGGCCCGTCTCGGGGGTGTCCTCGAGCGGGGCCTCTTCGGCGGGCGCCTCGGCGTCCGCGCCGCCACGGCGGCGGGAGCGGCTGCGGCGGGAGCGCGGCGCGGGGGTCTCCTCGTCGTCCTCCACCGGCGCGGCGACGTCCTGCAGGTCCTCGACGTCGGGCGACTCGGGCAGCGGCCGGCGGCTGCGGCGGCGCGGCGCGGGTGCGACCTCGGCCTCGGGCGGGGCCACGAAGCTGACGAAGGCCGGCCGCACCGGAGGCGGCGGCGGAGCCGGGACCTCGACGCTGCCGGGGTCGGCGGCGCCGGCCGGGCGGGTGGCCCGGCGGCGGGGCCGCGCGATGACGGCGGTGGGCTCCGGGGAGCTGAACTGGGCGCCGAAGCGGGGGCCGACGGGCTCCTCCTCCTCGGCGGGCTCCTCGGCGGGCGGGGCCTCCGCGACGGGGGCCTCCGCGACGGGGGCCTCCGCGACGGGGGCCTCCGCGACGGGGGCCTCCGCGACGGGGGCCTCCCCGAGGGAGGCCTCGTCGGCGGGGGCGTCGGCCTCCGGCTCGGGGTCCGGCTCCGGCAGCGGCTCGCCGCCGCTCGCGCCGGTGGCCGCCTCCCCGGTGAGGACCTCCGCGGCCGCGGCGTCGCCGGGCGGGAGGTCGGGGGTGCCGCTGCCGGCTCCCCCGGGCGTGGTGGTGGTGTCGTCGTCCTGGTCGGCCACGAGGGCTCGCCTCCTGTGTGGTGCTCCCGGGCGCCGGTCCCCGGTGGGGACAGGCGGCCGCGCAGGAGCACGGGTTGGGCGGGCCGGGCGGCCGCACTGGGTACGGCGGGCACGCCCGGCCTGCGAAGTCTGTGGGTCGGTCCCGGTCGGCGGTCGCCGTGGCCGGGGCCGGACTGCAGGTGGTGCGGACTGCAGGTGGTGCGGTGGTGCCGGTGGTCTCGGGTGGTGCCGGTCGGGTGCGGCACGTCTGGCAGCCGTGTCGCGCGGCGGCGGGTGGCTCCCGGGCTGCTCCGGTCAGACCGGGGCGTGCTCCCCCTGGCAGCGGGTGCGCGCCTCTCGGTCGGGACCGAGCGGATCGGCCACGGTCCCGCTGCCGTCGAGCCGGCCCTGCGCCTCACGCACGGCCCGTGGGGGCGACGGCGGGCGCAGGTCGGCGACGGCAGCCAGAGCGGCCACCACGTCGTCGGGTCGAACGGCGGGCGTCACCTGCCGGACGACCACGTGCAGTATGGCACGTCCCGCCGCACCGCCCACGGACGCCGACGCCACGGGGCCGCGCGCATCGACGTCGCGCAGGCCGTTCTTGGTGCGCTTGGCCACGGTCACCTCGTCGCGGGCGAGGAACTCCGCGACCACCGCGGACAGGTGCTCCGGCTCGATCCCGGGCAGCTCGATGCTCCACCGCGCGGCGTCGATCCGGTCGGCCAGCGACCCGCCGCCCTCGGCCGCCTCGACGCACTCGAGGACGTCGATGCCGGGCGGCAGCGAGGCGTCCAGCGCCGCCCGGACCTCCTCCGGGTCGCGCCGCTCGGCCAGGCCGATCTCCAGGTACTCGGCCTCGCTGGCCGCCCCGGTGGGCGCCGCCCCGACGTAGCTGATCTTCGGGTGCGGGGTGAACCCGGCCGAGTAGGCCATGGGCACCCGCGCCCGCCGCAGCGCCCGCTCGAGCGCGCGGGCGAGGTCGCGGTGGGAGGCGAAGCGCAGCGGGCCGCGCTTGGCGTAGCGCAGCCGCAGCTTCTGCACGGTCGGCGGCGGGGGCGGGCCCTCCGGGGAACGGGCCACGGTCAGCGGCCCATCTCAGCGGCCATCTCGGCGGCCATTTCAGCGGCCATCTCAGCGACCCACGACGGTGAGCGGCAGCAGGCTGCGCCCGGTCGGGCCGATCTGGATCTCGGTGCCCATGGTCGGGCAGACGCCGCAGTCGTAGCAGGGCGTCCACCGGCAGTCGGCGACCTCCTCCTCCGAGAGGGCCTCCTGCCAGTCGTCCCAGAGCCACTCCTTGTCCAGCCCCGAGTCCAGGTGGTCCCAGGGCAGGACCTCGTGCTGGGTGCGCTCGCGGGTGGTGAACCAGTCGAGGTCGACGCCGAACGCGGCCAGCTCCTCGGCCGCGGCGGCCGTCCACCGCTCGTAGGAGAAGTGCTCGCTCCAGCCGTCGAAGCGGCCGCCCTCGCGCCACACGCGCTCGATGACCCGGCCGACGCGGCGGTCGCCGCGGGACAGCAGGCCCTCGATCACGCCGGGCTTGCCGTCGTGGTAGCGCAGGCCGATGGAGCGGCCGATGCGGCGGTCGGCGTTGATGGCCTGCCGCAGCACCCGCAGCCGGTGGTCGATCGTCTCGGCGCTGGCCTGCCCGGCCCACTGGAACGGGGTGTGCGGCTTGGGCACGAACCCGCCGATCGAGACGGTGCAGCGGATGTCCTTGCGCCCGCTGGCCTCGCGGCCGGCGCGGATGACCTCGACGGCGAGCTCGGCGATCTCGAGCACGTCCTCGTCGGTCTCCGTGGGGAGGCCGCACATGAAGTACAGCTTCACCTGCGTCCAGCCGTTGGCGTACGCGGTGGTGACCGTGCGGACCAGGTCCTCCTTGGACACGGTCTTGTTGATCACCCGGCGGATGCGCTCGCTGCCGCCCTCGGGCGCGAAGGTCAGCCCCGAGCGGCGGCCGTTGCGGGACAGCTCGTTGGCGAGGGTGACGTTGAAGGCGTCGACGCGGGTGGAGGGCAGCGACAGGCCGGTGTTGGTGCCCTCGTAGCGGTCGGCGAGCTCCTTGGCCACCTGCGCGATCTCCGAGTGGTCGGCGCTGGACAGCGAGAGCAGCCCGACCTCCTCGTAGCCGGTGGCGCGCAGCCCCTGGTCGACCATCGAGCCGATGCCGGTGATCGTCCGCTCCCGCACGGGGCGGGTGATCATCCCGGCCTGGCAGAACCGGCAGCCGCGGGTGCAGCCGCGGAAGATCTCCACGCTCATCCGCTCGTGCACGCTCTCGGCGAGCGGCACCAGCGGCGTCTTCGGGTACGGCCACTCGTCGAGGTCCATGACGGTGCGTTTGCCGACGCGGGCCGGGACGTCGTCGCGGGTGCGGGTCACCGACGCGATCGTGCCGTCGGCGCCGTAGGAGACGGCGTAGAAGCGGGGCACGTAGACGCCGTCGACGCGGGAGAGGCGGGCGAGCAGCTCCTCGCGGCCGCCGGGGCGGCCCTGCTCCTTCCACGCCCCGACGACGTCCGTGACGTCGCCGACGACCTGCTCGCCGTCGCCGAGGACGGCGCAGTCGACGAAGTCGGCGATCGGCTCGGGGTTGAACGCGGCGTGCCCGCCCGCGACGACGACGGGGTGCGTCTCGTCGCGGTCGCGGGCGTGCAGCGGGACGCCGGCGAGGTCGAGCGCCTCGAGCAGGTTGGTGTAGCCGAGCTCGGTGGCGAAGCTGACGCCGAGGACGTCGAAGTCGCGCACCGGGCGGTGGGCGTCGACGGTGAACTGGCCGACGCCGTGCTCGCGCATGAGGGCGGCGAGGTCGGGCCAGACGGCGTAGGTGCGCTCGGCGAGGGCGTCGGGGCGCTCGTTGAGCACCTCGTACAGGATCATGAGGCCCTGGTTGGGCAGCCCCACCTCGTACGCGTCGGGGTACATCAGCGCCCAGTGCACGGCCACGTCGTCCCAGGCCTTGACCTGGGCGTTCAGCTCACCGCCCACGTACTGGATGGGCTTCTGCACCTGGGCCAGCAGGGGCTCGAGACGGGGGTACAGGCTCTCTCCGCTCATGACCGGTCCAGGGTAGACGCCGTCCGGCCCGGTTCCGGCCGCCTCCGTCGGGAGGCGGCGATGCGTGATCGCCTCTACACTGACCGTGACCAGCGGGGGCGGTTCCGAGGGGGAGCATGACCCAGCCGGCCGGGATCACCGGTACGCAGACCGACGCCGGGAGCGGCGTCCCGACCCGACCCCGCGGCTGGGTCCGGGCGGCGCTCTCCTCCCTCCCGCACGGCCGCGCGATGCCGGCCGAGCAGTGGGACGCCCACCACGCCTTCGTCCTGCGCGCGCTGGCCGTCCTCGTCGCCGCGGTGCCGGTGTACGCGCTCCTGCGCGGCGCCGGGCCGGGGCCCGCGCTGCTGGGCACCGCTCCCCTCCTGGCGCTCGTCCTGCTCGCCCGGCTGCCGTCGCTGCACCGCAGCACCCGCGCGGGCGCCGCCGCCCTGGCGCTCATGGCCACCGCGGCCGTGGTGGTGTACCTGTCCGACGGCGCCACCGAGGCGCACTTCCTGTTCTTCGCGCTGCTGCCGCTGGCCGCGCTGTACGCCGCGCGGGCGCCGTTCTTGCTCGCCGTCGGCTTCGTCGCGGCGCACCACCTCCTGCTCGGCACCCTCGCGCCGCACGCCGTCTTCTCGCACTCCGCCGCGCCGCTGCCGATGGCCGCCCTGCACGCCGGGTTCGTGCTGCTGGAGAGCTGGGCGTGCCTGGCGGCCTGGCGCCGCTTCGACGACCGGCGGGAGCAGATCGAGCAGGTGGTCGCCGAGCGGACCGGCGAGCTGCGCGCCCAGCGCGACGAGCTGGCCCGGCTGGCCGCCGTCGTGCAGTCGACCGACGACGCCGTCGTCACCACCACCGTCGACGGGACGATCACCAGCTGGAACCCCGGTGCCGAGCGGCTGTACGGCTGGCGGGCCGAGGAGGTGCTCGGACAGCACGCCTCCCTGCTGTCCGGCGGCGCCCCCCTGCCCGCCGACCTGACGACGCTGCCGTCCGGCGCCCAGGAGCGGGTGCACCGCCGCCGCGACGGCTCGGTGTTCGACGCGCTGGTGACCTTCTCCGTCATCCGCGGCGACGACGGCCGAGCCACCGGCGTGGCGGGCATCAGCCGCGACATCACCGGCGCCAAGCGCCGCGAGGCCGAGGCCAGGGCGACCGCCCGCCAGCTGGAGGCGCAGGCCGGCGAGCTGGCCCGCCGCGCCCTGCACGACCCGCTCACGGGCCTGGCCAACCGCGCGCTCATGCAGGACCGGCTGGAGCACGCCCTCGCCGACCGGCGGGTGCGCCGGCACGCCGTGCTGCTGCTCGACCTCGACGACTTCAAGACGGTCAACGACGAGTTCGGCCACGAGGCCGGCGACGCCGTCCTGGTCGCCGTGGCCCGGCGGCTGGAGTCGCACGTGCGCCCGGCCGACACCGTGGCCCGGCTCGGCGGCGACGAGTTCGTGGTGCTCATGGAGGACGTCGAGGGCCGCCGCGACGTGGTGACCGTGGCCGAGCGGCTGCTCGCGGCGCTGCGCGAGCCGGTGCCGTGGGGCGGCGAGCGGTTCACCGTCGGCGGCAGCGTCGGCGTCACGCTCACCGACCCCACCGACCGCCGCGGCATGGACGCCCTGCTGCGCGACGCCGACCTCGCGATGTACGTGGCCAAATCCGGCGGGAAGAACCGGGTGCGGGTGTTCGAGCGCGGGATGCGCGAGGAGGTCGCCGCGCAGGACGAGCTGGTGCGCGACCTGCGCGCCGCCGTCGACGGCGGGGAGCTGCGGGTGCTCTACCAGCCCCAGGTGGACCTGCGGACCGGCGCGGTCACCGGCGTCGAGGCGCTCGCCCGCTGGCAGTCCGGCAGCCGCGGCCTGGTCGAGCCGGCCGGGTTCATCCCGGTCGCGGAGGCCACCGGCGTCATCGACGCGATCGACGACTGGGTGATCGGCCAGGCCTGCGGTCAGCTGCGCGCCTGGGACGACGCCGGCCTGCCCGAGCTGCGGATGGCGGTCAACGTCTCGCCGCGGCGGCTGGCCACCGGCGACCTCGCCGTCACGCTGGCCGCGGCCACCCGCGCCTCCGGCGTCGACCCCGCCCGGCTGGAGATCGAGGTGCCCGAGGCGGTGGCGTCCGGCCCCGACGCCGCGGCCGGCATCCGCGACGTCCGGGCGCTCGGCGTGCACGTGGCGATCGACGACTTCGGCACCGGCTCCTCCTCGCTGGCCCGGCTGCAGGACCTGCCGCTGGACCGGCTGAAGATCGACTCGTCGTCGGTGGCGCTGCTCGCGGCGGGCCAGGCGGCCGGGTCGCTGGCCGACGCCGTGATCGCGCTGGGCAACAGCCTGGGTCTGCAGGTCGTCGCCGAGGGCGTGGAGCAGCCGGGCCAGCTCGCGGCGCTGCGGTCGCTGGGGTGCGACGCCGCCCAGGGCCACCTGTTCGGCTCGCCGGTGCCGGCGTCCGCCGTGGAGCACATGGTGCGCTCGGGCCGGCCGCTCATCGCGGTCGCCTGATCAAGGACCCCCTCGCCCCCCGCCACTCGCGAGCTCGCGACGGGCCCCTGCGAGGGGGCCTTCTCACCGGAACACCACCTCCCTACCGGAGCAGCAGCCGCTCCAGGCGGCGGGCGCCGACGGCCAGCCCGGCGACGCCCATGACCACCAGGTAGGCCGCCGAGCCGAGCAGGCCCCAGCGGACGTCGCCGGTCACCAGCCCCCGCACCAGCTCGATGCCGTGGTACAGCGGCGTGCACTCCACCAGGGCCTGCAGCGGCCGCGGGTAGGTCGACAGCGGGTAGAAGGTGGTCGAGAACAGGAACAGCGGCAGGACGGCGACCTGCACGAACTCGAAGTCCTGCCAGCCGCGCAGCCAGGTGGTGGCGGCGAGGCCCACCGCGGCGAAGGCGAAGCCGATGAGCACCGCGGCGGGCAGCGCGAGCAGGGCCCACCACGAGCCGACCAGGCCCATCGCGAGCATCACCATCAGGAACGCCGTCGAGTAGACCGCGCCGCGCAGCAGCGCCCAGACCGTCTCCCCCACCGCCGTGTCGGCCGCCGACAGGGGCGTGGCCAGCACGGCGTCGTAGGTCTTGGCGTGCCTCAGCTTGAAGTAGAGGTTGAACACGGCGTCGTAGACCGCGCCGTTCATCGCCGCCGAGGCGAGCAGGGCCGGCGCGACGAACTCCTGGTAGGTCAGCGCCGCGCCGGTGTCGGTGACGACGTCGCCGACCAGGCCGCCGATGCCCACGCCGATGGAGAGCAGGTAGAAGAACGGCTCGAAGAAGCCGGAGACGAACACCAGCCAGCTGCGCCGGGCCACGAGCAGGTTGCGGTACACGAGCTGGCCGGCCCGGCGGGGCGAGAGCGGGTACAGCGGCACGACCCGCAGCAGCAGGGCGACCGGGGCGGGGATCGCGGGGGTCGGGGGCGCCGTCACCGGACCAGCCGCCGCCGCAGCGCCCGGGCCGCCAGCGCCGCCCAGGCCGCCGTCCACACCAGCAGGTAGCCCAGGTGCAGCAGCGCCGAGCCGCCGTCGACCGTGCCCAGCGCCAGCTCCCGGGCGAGGGTGACGCCGTGCCACAGCGGGGTGGCGTACGCGAACCACTCCAGCGCCGCCGGCAGCTGGCTCACGGGGAAGAACGTGCCGCTGAACAGGAACAGCGGCACGACGAGGAAGCGCTGGAGCGCGGCGAACGCGGCGTCCTCCTCCAGCCGGGCGGCCATGGCGGTGACCGGCGCGGCGAACGCCAGTCCGGTCAGCAGCGCGACCGGCACCGCGAGCACCACCAGCGGGCTCTCCGCGGCGCCGAACAGCAGCAGGACGACGAGGAATGCGGCGGCCGACGTCGCCACCCGGAACGCGACGTAGAGCAGGTGCCCGGCGAGCAGGTCGACGGCGCGGGCCGGGGTGGCCAGCACCGCCTCGTAGACCCGGTCCCACTTGATGGCGCCGAGCACCGGGTAGCTCGACTCGCCGGTGGCGGTCTGCATGGCGGCGGCCACGAGCAGGCCGGGCGCGAGGAACGCGAGGTACCCGGCGCCGCCGGGCACGCCGGGGCCGCGGTCGACCAGCGAGCCGAGGGTCAGGCCCATCGCGGCGAGGAAGAGCACCGGCTCCAGCACGCTGCCGATCGCGCTGCTGCGCCAGTAGTGGCGGTGCGCGGTCAGGCGCTGGCGGAAGAAGGAGACCGCGGCGGCGCCGGGCACGGTCAGTCCACCAGGCTGCGGCCGGTGAGGCGCAGGAAGACGTCCTCCAGCGAGCTGCGCCGCACCAGCGAGGAGACCGGCTGCAGCCCGTGCGCCAGCACCGCCGACAGGGCCGCGTCGCCGTCGGCGGTGTAGAGCAGCAGCCGGTCGGGCAGCACCTCGACCCGCTCGGCCAGCCCGCGCGCGACCAGCGGCGCCAGGGCGTCGGCGTGCGCGGCCGGCCCGGGGCCGCCCTCGGTCAACGGGAAGCGCAGCTCGCACACCTCGCGGGTCGACCAGGTGGCGATGAGCTCCGCGGGGCTGCCCTCGGCGGCGATCCGGCCGCGGTCCATGACCACCAGCCGGTCGCAGAGCTGCTCGGCCTCGTCCATGTAGTGCGTGGTGAGCACGAGGGTGACCCCGCGCTGCTTGAGCCGGTAGAGCCGCTCCCAGAGCACGTGGCGGGCCTGCGGGTCCAGGCCGGTGGTGGGCTCGTCGAGCAGGACGACGTCGGGGTCGTTGACCAGCGCGCGGGCGATCGTCACCCGCCGGCGCATGCCGCCCGACAGCGGCTCGACGCGGTCGCCGGCCCGGTCGGTGAGCTGGACGAAGTCGAGCAGCTCCGCCGTCCGCTCGCGCACCACGGCCCGCGGCAGGCCGAAGTACCGGCCGTAGACCAGCAGGTTCTCGGCGACCGTGAGCTCGAGGTCGAGGTTGTCGGTCTGCGGGACGACGCCGAGTCGGGCGCGGATGGCCGGACCGTCGACGGCCGGGTCCATCCCGAGGATGCGCAGCTCGCCCGCGGTGGGCGGGGAGACCGCACCCACCATCCGCATGGTCGTGCTCTTGCCGGCGCCGTTGGGCCCGAGGAAGCCGAAGGCCTCCCCGGGCGCGATGTCGACGTCGATCCCGTCGACGGCCGTGTACGTGCCGAAGCGCTTGACCAGCCCCCGGGCCCGGACGAGCGGCTCTCCCATGCTGCCCATGCTCACCCGGGCCCCAGGGGCGCGGTCCACCCGATCACAGGTCGGGGAAGAACAGCCCGATCTCGCGCGCGGCGGACTCGGCGGAGTCCGAGCCGTGGACGATGTTCGACTGCACCTCGAGGGCGAAGTCGCCGCGGATGGTGCCGGGGGCGGCCTTCACCGGGTCGGTGGCGCCGGCCAGGGCGCGGAACGCCTCGACGGCACGCGGCCCCTCGACGACGAGGGCGAGCAGCGGGCCGCCGGTGATGAACTCGACGAGCGAGCCGAAGAAGGGCTTCTCGCGGTGCTCGCCGTAGTGCTCCTCGGCGACCTCGCGGGTCAGGGTGCGCAGCTCGGCGGCCACCAGGCGCAGGCCCTTGGCCTCCAGCCGCGAGACGACCTCTCCGACCAGGCCGCGGGCGACGCCGTCGGGCTTGACGAGGACCAGGGTGCGATCAGTCACGAGGCGGCACCCTACGGGACGCGGCGTGTCAACTCGGGTTGACATCGGCCGTGGTGTCAACGATGGTTGACACATGGCCACCCACACCGACGTCACCACCGCCGCCGCGGCCGACGACCCGGACACCGGCCTGCGCGCCGTCCGGGCGCTGCGCGAGCTGGCCGAGCGCCTCGAGGTGCTGCAGGTCGGCAACGCGCGGGCGCGCGGCTGGTCGTGGCAGCAGATCGCCGGGGCCCTCGGCGTCAGCCGGCAGGCCGTCCACAAGAAGCACGCCCGGAGCAGGAAGGACGTCTGAGGTGTTCGAACGCTTCGCCCAGGAGGCCCGCACCGCGGTGGTCGTGGCCCAGCAGGAGGCCCGCGACCTGCGGGCCGGGCGCATCGAGCCGGTGCACCTGCTGCTCGCGCTGGCCCGCGACCCCGGCCGCGGCGGCACGGCCCTGCGCGCCGCCGGCCTCGACCACGCCACCGTCCGCGACGCGCTGGGCCGGACGGCCTGCCCGCTGGACGCCGACGCCCTGGCCGCGGTCGGGATCGACCTCGACCGGGTGCGCGCCGCGGCGGAGTCCGCCTTCGGCCCCGGCGCGCTCGACCGCGGGCGGGGGCGGCGCACCGGGCACCTGCCCTTCGCCGACGGCGCCAAGGGGGCACTGGAGGGCGCGCTCCGGCACCTGCTGGCGCAGCCGCGCCGGCGCCGCGAGCGGGTCATCGACACCGGGCACCTCGTCGTCGGCGTCCTCGCCGTCGCCGACCCGGTGGTGGGGCGCGTGCTGCGCTCGCTGGGCACCGACGTCGTGCGGCTGCGGGAGGAGCTCGAGGCTCGCCCGGCCGCCTGAGCTCAGGCCCCGCGGGACTCGGCCACCCGCCGCATCCAGTAGCGGAACCAGTCGGCGCCGTACGGCACGTAGACGCGCGTCGGGATCCCCCGGCCGGCCAGGTCGTCGAGGACCTCGGGCCGCACGCCGAGGAGCTGCTCGACGGTCACCGGGCCGCCGGTCAGCAGCAGCGCCTCGCGCAGCCGCCCGTCGTGGGTGGCCATCGACCAGGCCGCGCCCCGCTCCGCCAGCTGCACCCCCAGCCGCAGGTAGGCGACGTCGGTGGGCTCCCCGTAGCGGTGCACCCCGGCCCGCTCCACGTAGGCGCCCTTGACCAGCCGGACGTGGACGCGGGCGGCGACGAGGGCGTCGGCGTCGGCGGGTGAGCGCAGCAGGTTGGCCTGCACGGTGGCGCCGAGCCGGTCGGCCAGGCCGCGGCCGGCGACGTCGAGGACGCAGGACAGCACCGCGTCGGTGCGCCCGGCCTCCTCGGCGCCCACCTGCACCCGCCGCCCCGGGGGCAGGGCGCCCGCGATCGCGGCGAGGCGGTCCGCGGTCCCGGCCGGGTCGGTGTCGAGGGCCAGGTGGCTGAGGTCGACCGAGAGCCAGGCGTCGGCCGGCGGCGGGGGCAGCGCGGCGGCGAGCGACCGGTACTCCCCGGTGACCGCGTCGGCGGTGCCGACATCGGTCACGTGCTCGCCGAAGAGGTCGACGCTCACGCCCCGCCCGGCGGCCAGCAGCCGGCCGGCCACCGCCAGGGCCTCGGCGCGGCTGCGGCCGGCCACGTAGCGGGACGCGGCGGACCAGGTCAGCGCCTCGCCGCCGGGCACCGCGCGGACGGCGCGCTCCAGGCGCGTGCTCGTGGCCAGCCGGAACAGCACCGCGCGGTCGAGGCCCACCGGGCCACCCTGGCAGAACCGGGGCTCAGGCGGGCGGGGCGTCGCGGTCCGGGGGCGCGGTGGGCTCGCGGAACGGTGAGCCCAGCAGGTCCTTGCGGATCTGCAGCATGTACAGCCAGATCAGCACGAACACGCCGCCGACGAACCACATCGAGGCGTCGATCAGCCCGGTCAGCAGGAGCGGGACCTGCAGCGCGGTGCCGATCTCCAGGCCGCGCGGCCGGCGCTGGACGCCGCTGGCGAGCACCAGGAGGAGCGCCAGGACCAGCAGGAGCGCGAGCCGGACGCCGCCGAGCCCGGCCTCGGTCTGCGCGATGGCCCGCGGGACGAACAGCACCGCGATGCCCTCGAGCAGCAGCACGGCGGCGGCCGCGCCGCGCAGCGCCCGCGCGGCGCGGACCGGATCGGGTGCCGTCACGCCGAGCCGCCGAGCACGGTGCGGGCCTCCCCCGCGGTGATCACGCTGCCGGTGACCAGCACGCCGGAGCCGCCGAGGGCGTCGTCGGGACCGGCCTCGGCCAGCTCGATCGCCTCGGTGATCGCCTCGGGCAGCCGCGGCGAGACGCTCACCCGGTCGGCGCCGAAGACGTCGACGGCGAGCGCCCCGAGCTCGTCGGCCGGCATCGACCGCGGCGAGCTGTTCTGCGTCACCACCAGCTCCGCGCAGACGGTCTCCAGCTCGCGCAGCATCCCCTCGACGTCCTTGCCGCGGACGCAGCCGACGACGCCGACGAGCCGGGTGAAGTCGAAGGACTCCCGGATCGCCTCCACGGTGGCGGCCATCCCGGCCGGGTTGTGCGCGGCGTCGACGAGCACGCTGGGGCTGGTGCGCACGCGCTCCAGCCGGCCGGGCGAGCGCACCGCGGCGAACGCGGCGCGCACCGTCTCGACGTCGACCGGCCCGGTGGCCGCGCCCGCGCCGAGGAACGCCTCGACGGCGGCCAGCGCGGTGGCGGCGTTCTGCGCCTGGTGGGCGCCGAACAGCGGGAGGTAGACGTCCTCGTACTCGCCGCCCAGGCCCTGCAGCCGCAGCTGCTGCCCGCCGACGGCGACCTTCCGGTCGAGCACGCCGAACTCGGTGCCCTCGCGGGCCACCACGGCCTCGACCTCGACGGCTCGGCGCACCAGCGCGTCGAGCGCGCCGGGCTGCTGGCGGGCGAGGACGGCGATCGCGTCGGGCTTGATGATCCCGGCCTTCTCGCCGGCGATGGTGGTGACGTCGGGTCCGAGGTACTCGGCGTGGTCCAGCGACACCGGCGTGACGACGGCGACCCGCGCGTCGACGACGTTGGTGGCGTCCCACGTGCCGCCCATGCCGACCTCGATGACGGCGACGTCGACCGGCGCCTCGGCGAACAGCGCGTACGCCATGCCCACCGTGACCTCGAAGAAGCTCATCGGGTGCTCGCCGGCGGCGTCGACCATCTGCACGTAGGGCGCGATGTCGTCGTAGGTCTCGACGAACCGCTCGGCGTCCACCGGCTCGCCGTCCAGGACGATCCGCTCGCGCACCGACTGCAGGTGCGGGCTGGTGAACCGGCCGACGCGCAGGCCGAACCCGCGCAGCAGCTCGTCGACCATCCGCGCCGTCGTCGTCTTGCCGTTGGTGCCGGCCACCTGCACCACCGGGTAGGCCCGGTGCGGGCTGCCGAGCAGGTCGACGAGGGCGGAGATGCGGCCCAGCGAGGGCTCCAGCCGCGTCTCCGGCCAGCGTGCCAGCAGCTCCTTCTCCACGCGTGACAGGTCGCTGCTCATCCTCCCCAGGATGCCAGCCGCCGGGTTCCTAGGATGGAGGCCATGGTCGCCGATCCCCTCACCCCGGTCAGCACCGCTCCGGGAGCCGGAGCGGGCGTACCCGACAAGCCCACCCTCGACGGTCTCGAGGACACCTGGGTGGCCCGCTGGGCCGAGCAGGACACCTACGCGTTCGACCGCGCCGCGGCGCTCGCCGCCCCGCGCTCCCGGGTGTACTCGATCGACACCCCGCCGCCGACCGCGAGCGGCTCGCTGCACGTGGGCCACGTGTTCAGCTACACCCACACCGACATCGTCGCCCGCTACCAGCGCATGCGCGGCAAGCACGTCTTCTACCCGATGGGCTGGGACGACAACGGCCTGCCCACCGAGCGGCGGGTGCAGAACTACTACGGCGTCCGCTGCGACCCGGCCCTCCCCTACGACCCGTCCTTCGAGCCGCCGGCGAAGCCCGGCAAGGACCAGGTCCCGGTCTCGCGGCGCAACTTCGTGGAGCTGTGCGAGCGGCTGACCGAGGAGGACGAGCGCGCCTTCGAGCAGCTGTGGCGCCGGGTGGGCCTGTCGGTGGACTGGTCGAACGTCTACCGGACCATCTCGGCCACCTCCCGGGCCACCGCGCAGCGCATGTTCCTGCACAACCTGGCCCGCGGGGAGGCCTACGCGCAGGAGGCGCCGACCCTCTGGGACGTCACCTTCCGCACCGCCGTCGCCCAGGCCGAGCTCGAGGACCGCGAGCGGCCCGGCGCCTACCACCGGATCGCGTTCGCGGGCCCCGAGGGCCCGGTCTTCATCGAGACCACCCGGCCCGAGCTGCTGCCGGCGTGCGTCGCGCTGGTCGCCCACCCCGACGACGAGCGGTACCGGCCGCTGTTCGGGCAGACGGTGCGCACGCCGCTGTTCGGCGTCGAGGTGCCGGTGGTCGCCCACCGCCTGGCCGAGCCGGACAAGGGCTCGGGCATCGCGATGATCTGCACCTTCGGCGACCTCAACGACGTCACCTGGTGGCGCGAGCTGCAGCTGCCCACCCGCGCCGTCGTCGGCTGGGACGGCCGCTTCGTGGCCGACGCCCCCGACGGCGTGCCCGCCGACGTCTACGCCGAGCTCGCCGGGAAGACGGCGTTCAGCGCCCAGCAGCGGATCGTGGAGCTGCTGCGCGAGTCCGGCGACCTGCAGGGCGAGCCGAAGGCCATCACCCACCCGGTGAAGTTCTTCGAGAAGGGCGAGCGCCCGCTGGAGATCGTCACCACGCGGCAGTGGTACATCCGCAACGGCGGGCGGGACGCGTCGCTGCGGGACGCGCTGGTCGCCCGCGGCCGGGAGATCCAGTGGGTGCCCGAGCACATGCGGCACCGCTACGAGAACTGGGTCGAGGGCCTCAACGGCGACTGGCTGATCAGCCGGCAGCGCTTCTTCGGCGTCCCGTTCCCGGTCTGGTACCGGCTCGACGAGGCCGGTGACCCGGTCTACGACGAGCCGATCCTGGCGCCCGAGGCGTCCCTGCCGGTGGACCCGGCCTCCGACGTGCCCGAGGGCTACGACGAGTCGCAGCGCGGCGTCCCGGGGGGCTTCATGGCCGACCCCGACGTCATGGACACCTGGGCGACGTCGTCGCTCTCGCCGCAGGTGGCGTCGGGCTGGGACACCGACCCGGAGCTGTTCGCGCACGTCTTCCCGATGGACCAGCGCCCGCAGGCGCACGACATCATCCGGACCTGGCTGTTCTCCACCGTCGTCCGCTCGCACTTCGAGTTCGGCGCGGTGCCGTGGACGCACGCCACCATCTCCGGGTTCGTCGTCGACCCCGACCGCAAGAAGATGTCGAAGTCCAAGGGCAACGTCGTCACCCCGGTCGACGTGCTCGAGCGCTACGGCACCGACGCCGTCCGGTGGCGCGCCGCCGGCGCCCGCCCGGGCGCGGACTCGCCGTTCGACGAGGCACAGATGAAGGTCGGCCGCCGGCTGGCCATGAAGATCCTCAACGTCGGCAAGTTCGTGCTGGGCCTCGGCGTGACGGCGGGCCTGTCGGCCGAGCAGGTGACCGAGCCGATCGACCTCGGGCTGCTGCGCCGGCTGGCCGGCGTCGTCGACGAGGCCACCGCGGCGATGGAGGCCTACAACTACACCCGCGCGCTCGAGGTCACCGAGTCGTTCTTCTGGTCGTTCTGCGACGACTACGTGGAGCTGGTGAAGTCCCGCGCCTACGGCACCGGGGCGGCCGCCGAGTCGGCGCAGGCCACGCTGGCGCTGGCGCTGTCGGTGCAGCTGCGGCTGTTCGCGCCGGTGCTGCCGTTCGTCACCGAGGAGGTCTGGTCCTGGTGGCAGGCCGGCTCGGTGCACCGCGCCTCCTGGCCCGCCGCCGACGAGCTGCCCGCGGGCGGCGACCCGGAGGTCGTGCCGGTGGTGGCCGCCGCGCTGGCCGGCGTCCGGAAGGCGAAGTCCGACGCGAAGGTGTCGATGCGCGCCGACGTCGAGTCGGCCACGGTGACCGCGCCGGAGGCCCAGCTGCCGCTGCTGGAGGCCGGCCGCGCCGACCTCGTCGACGCCGGGCGGATCGCGTCGCTGTCGCTGGTCGCCGGTGAGGGCCCGCTGGCGGTCGACGTCGTGCTGGCCCCGCCCGCCGAGGGCTGATCCCGCTCCGTTCGAGGCCCCGTCCCGGTCCGCCGGGGCGGGGCCCCGTCGTCTCCGGGCGGCGTTCCCAGGGCGACGGCTCCAGGGCGACGGCTCCAGGGCCACGGCTCCAGGGCGACGGCTCCCGGGCGACGGCCGCGCCGCCGCTAGGCGGCGTCCTCCTCCGCCCAGGCCGGCGCGGGTCCCATCCCGAGCCGCCAGCGGGCCGCCTCCTCCGACGGGCTGTGGCTGCCCAGCGCCAGCCGCAGTCCGCGCAGCTGTGCCCGGGCGACGGCGATCTGCGCGGCGCCGCCGCGCCCGCGGCCGGGGACGCCGGCGCACCCGGCGAGGGCCGGCGACACCAGGTGCGCCGCGGCGCCGGACAGCCCGCGGTAGAAGACCCGCTCCGGGGTGCTGAGCCCGGGCGGGGCGGCGAGGAAGGCGCGCAGCGAGTCGGGGACGGGCGCGAGCTGCGGGCGGTACGCGGCGAGCGCCTCGGCGAGCTCGGCGGCGCTGCGCGGGAGGTCGGTGGTGCCGAGCCGCTCGGCGCTGCGGGCCCAGTCGCGGACGTAGGCGTCGGGCCAGCCGCGGCCGAAGCGGGCGGTGAGGTCGGTGCCGACGGCCTGTTGGGCGGCGAGGAAGGCGTCGGTGAAGGCCAGGTGCACCCAGCGCAGCAGCGCCGGGTCGGAGGCGGAGTAGGGGCGCCCGCGCACCCTGCCGCGGACGGTGGCGTGCATGCCGCGCACCCGGGCGGCCTCGCGCTCGGCCAGCTCCTCCGACCCGAAGGTGCTCACCACCAGCCAGCGGGCGGTGCCGGCGAGGCGCTTCCACGGGTCCTCGCGGTAGGCGGAGTGCTGCTGGACGCCGGCGAGCGCGAGCGGGTGCGCCGCCTGGCCCAGCAGCGCCGCGACGCCACCGACGAGGGTGGACAGGTCGCCGTGCACCCGCCAGACGACGCCGTCGGGCTCGAACCAGCCGGGGCCGCTGCCGACGCGAGCGATGTCGCGCACCCAGTCCGGCGCGCCGGTCGGGTCCCCGGAGACCCGGGAGCGGAACGCCTCGCGCGCCATCTCCGGCAGGGACGTCAGCGCGCGCACCCCTCCGAGGGTGCCAGCCGCGCGCTCCCCCGGCCCGCCGGACGCCTCGACCTCGACCTCGACCGGCGTCGGTGTTGTGCGGTGCCGGCGCATTCCCGCGCCGAGGTGCGCCGCAGGTGCACATCACCCCCGCGCTTCCACAGTCCGCCGGACCCTCCACAGACCGGCGGACGGCGCCCGAGCCCCTACCGGTGGTCGGCCACCGTGACCGGATGACCCGAGACCTGCGCCCGCTCCTCGGCCCGTTCGGCGTCGGCCGCACCGCCGACCTGGCCGGCCGGGTCGACCGCCACACCCTGTCCCGGCACGTCGCCGACGGTCGGCTGCTCCGTCCGCACCGGGGCGTCGTCGCGGTGCCGGACTCCTGGAACGACTGGCGCACCCGGGCACTGGCGGGCGCGCTCGCCACCGGCGGAACGCTCAGCCACGGGACGGCGCTGACCGTCTGGAGGGTGCTCCCGGACGACGGTGGCCCGGTGCACGTGTCCGTCCGGCCCGGCCGGCGCGCCCTGCGGAGCGGCGGCCTCGTGGTCCACCGCGTGCACGACCTCGAGTCCGACCGGCTCGGCCCCTTTCCCGTCACGCCGCTCCCCCGGTCACTGGCCGACGGCTGGGGCTGGGCGTCCGGGCTGCACGGCACGCGTCGGGAGGTCGACCGGCTGCGCGGCGCGGTGATCGCGACGCTCCGGGACCGCCGGGTACGGACAGCGCAGCTGCGGGAGGAGGCGGCCCGGCGGCCCGCGCTCCCCGGCCGCCGCGCCCTGGAGGAGCTGCTGGGACTCATCGACCAGGGGTGCCGGAGCGAGCTGGAGATCTGGGGCGTCCGGCACGTCCTGACCGGAGCGGGGATGCCGCGCTTCGTGCAGCAGCACCGCGTCACGCTCGGGTCGGGCCGGACGGTGTACCTGGACGCCGCCGTCCCGGAGCTGAAGATCGCCGTCGAACTCGACGGCGCCGCCTTCCACGGCAGTGCCGAGGACCGCGAGCGGGACACCCGCCGCGACGTCGAACTGGCCGCCCTCGGCTGGGTCGTGCTCCGCTTCAGCCACCTGCGGCTGACGACCGAGCCGGATGTCTGCCGCCGGGGGATCCTGCGCGTCTGCCGGGCGAGGGAGCCCCAGGCGCTCCGGTGATGTGCGCCCGTGGCGCATCCTTCGGCGGGAGTGCGCCACGACTGCACATCACCGCGCGGCGCAGCAGTTCCACGGCCCTGGGAACGGCGACGGCCCGCCCCCTTCGTCGGGGGCGGGCCGTCGGCCGGACTGTCAGCGCTTGGTCAGGCGCTCTTCTCGCGACGCTCGCGGGAGGGCTTGCGCGGCACGATCGTCGGGTTGACGTGCTCCAGCACGACCTCCTTGGAGATCACCACGGAGGCGACGTCCTCGCGGCTGGGCACCTCGTACATCACCGACTGCAGCACCTCCTCCATGATCGCCCGGAGCCCGCGGGCGCCGGTGCCACGGAGGATCGCCTGGTCGGCGATCGCCTCGAGCGCGTCGTCGGTGAACTCCAGCTCCACGCCGTCGAGCTCGAACAGCCGCCGGTACTGGCGCACCAGGGCGTTCTTCGGCTCGGTGAGGATCTGGATCAGCGCGTCGCGGTCCAGCGCCTGCACGCTGGTGATCACCGGGAGCCGGCCGATGAACTCGGGGATCATCCCGAACTTCAGCAGGTCCTCGGGCATGACCTCGGCGAACGCGCTGGAGGCCTCGATCTCCTTCTTGCCGCGGATCTCCGCGCCGAAGCCGATGCCCTGCTTGCCCACCCGCTGCTCGATGACCTTCTCCAGGCCAGCGAAGGCACCGCCCACGATGAACAGCACGTTCGTCGTGTCGATCTGGATGAACTCCTGGTGCGGGTGCTTGCGGCCACCCTGCGGCGGCACCGACGCCGTCGTCCCCTCGAGGATCTTCAGCAGCGCCTGCTGCACGCCCTCACCGGACACGTCGCGGGTGATCGACGGGTTCTCGCTCTTGCGGGCGATCTTGTCGACCTCGTCGATGTAGATGATCCCGGTCTCGGCGCGCTTGACGTCGTAGTCGGCGGCCTGGATCAGCTTGAGGAGGATGTTCTCGACGTCCTCGCCGACGTAGCCGGCCTCGGTCAGCGCCGTGGCGTCGGCGATCGCGAACGGGACGTTGAGCATCCGGGCCAGCGTCTGGGCCAGGTGCGTCTTGCCGCAGCCCGTGGGGCCCATCAGCAGGATGTTGGACTTCGCCAGCTCGACGGAGTCGTCACGGCTGGACCGCTCGCCGCCGGCCTGGACCCGCTTGTAGTGGTTGTAGACGGCGACGGCGAGCGTGCGCTTGGCCTTCTCCTGGCCGATGACGTACTGCTCGAGGAAGTCGTGGATCTCGCGGGGCTTCGGCAGCTCGTCGAACTTGAGGTCCGACGACTCCGAGAGCTCCTCCTCGATGATCTCGTTGCAGAGGTCGATGCACTCGTCGCAGATGTAGACGCCGGGGCCAGCGATGAGCTTCTTGACCTGCTTCTGGCTCTTCCCGCAGAACGAGCACTTGAGCAGGTCACCGCTCTCACCGATTCGTGCCACCTGCTGACCTCCACCTCGGGGGGGATGCAGGCCCTGGGGAAGCGGACCTGCAGATGATGTGTCACTGATGTGCCCGTGCTCGGTCCCGCTGGTGGCGGGTGCCGCGAGGACGGTCCTCCCGGCGTTGCCGGCCGGGGATCGGGCGCTCGCCGACGGTACCCGTCACCGCCGACGCCGCGGGGCTCCGACGCCCCGGTGCGCCGGGGGTGCTCGACTCGCTCGTCACTCCCGGCACTGCCCCCCGAACGGTACGGGTTGCGGACGCGACACGCGCGAACTCTTCCCGCCCCGTCCGGGGGACGACCGGCTCACGCCGTGGCGAACGCGTTGAGCTTCCGGCTCTGCACGACCTGGTCGACGAGGCCGTACTCCTTGGCCTCGTTGGCCGTCAGGATCTTGTCGCGGTCGATGTCGGCGCGGACCTGCTCGGCGGTGCGGCCGGTGTGCCGGGCGAGGATCTCCTCCATCTGCGTGCGCACCCGCTCGATCTCGGCGGCGTGGATCTCCAGGTCGGAGACCTGGCCGCCGGCCTCACCGGAGGGCTGGTGGATCAGCACGCGGGAGTACGGCAGCGCCAGCCGCTTGCCGGGGGTGCCGGCGGCGAGCAGGACGGCGGCGGCCGAGGCGGCCTGGCCCATGCACACGGTCTGGATGTCGGGCCGGACGAACATCATCGTGTCGTAGATGGCCATCAGCGACGTGAAGGAGCCACCGGGCGAGTTGATGTAGATGGTGATGTCGCGGTCCGGGTCGGCCGACTCCAGCGTGATCAGCTGGGCCATGACGTCGTTGGCCGACGCGTCGTCGATCTGCACCCCGAGGAAGATGATGCGCTCCTCGAAGAGCTTGTTGTACGGGTTGGACTCCTTCATGCCGTAGCTGGTCCGCTCCACGAAGGAGGGCAGCACGTAACGGCTGGAGGGCATCTGGGGGTTGCTCATCGGGATCCCTCCGGACTCAGTTGTCGGTGACCGGGTTGGCGCTGTCGGTCATGGTGGCGCGGCTGACGACGTGGTCGACGAAGCCGTACTCGAGCGCCTCCTGCGCGGTGAACCAGCGGTCGCGGTCGGAGTCGCGCTCGATCTGCTCGACCGACTGGCCGGTGTGCTGGGCCTGCAGCTCGTTGAGCTCGCGCTTCGTGCGGCGGAACAGGTCGGCCTGGATGGCGATGTCGGCCGCGGTGCCGCCGACGCCGGCGGAGGGCTGGTGCATCATGATCCGCGCGTGCGGCAGGGCGTAGCGCTTGCCCTTGGTGCCCGCGGTGAGCAGGAACTGGCCCATCGAGGCGGCCAGGCCCATGCCGTAGGTGGCGACGTCGCAGTCGATGAACTGCATCGTGTCGTAGATGGCCATGCCCGCGCTGACGGAGCCGCCGGGCGAGTTGATGTAGAGGTGGATGTCGCTCTTCGGGTCCTCGGCCGAGAGCAGCAGCATCTGCGCGGCCAGCTGGTTGGCGATCACGTCGTCGACCTGGGTGCCCAGGAAGATGATGCGCTCGCGCAGCAGGCGCTCGTAGACCGAGTCGTTGAGGTTCATCCCACCGGCGCCGCCCCGCAGGAGCGGGGAGTACGTCGGGTTCGGGTCGGTGCTCACGGGTGTGGTGACCTCCGTTGGCGGTGGTTCGAGTCGGTCTCGGTGGGCGGGAGCGGGGCCGGCGGCCCTGGCGGGCCGTACCCCCGGCCTCCACCCCGAGTCACGTCGACCCTAACGCGCACCCCCGGGCCCGGAGTCCCGGCGCGGGGGCCTGTTCGCCGTCGGCGCAGCGGTGCCCGGCCCCGGACGCGACGACGCCGCCCTCCCCCGCGCGTGCGGGGCAGGACGGCGTCGTCGGACGGTGCGGCGCGTCAGCTCTTGGTGACGTCCTCGGTGTCCTCGGTGGCACCCTCGGTCGCCTCGACGGCGGCCGCGTCGGCGACCTCGGCGTCGGGCGCCTCGTCGCCGGCGGCGTCGGCAGAGTCCTCGGCAGCTTCCTCGGCGGAGTCCTCGGACTCCGCGCCGGCCCGGACGGTCTGCGGGCGCAGCGCGTCGAGGTCGACGGTGTTGCCGGAGGCGTCGGTGATCGTCGTCTGCTCGAGCAGCTGGGCCAGCGCCTTGGTGCGGCGCACGTCGGCGACGAACTCGGCGATGTTGCCGCCCTGCTGCAGCTGCTGGGCGTACTGCTCCGGGCTCACGCGCTGGCGGGAGGCCTGGGCCATGATCTGCGCGGAGAGGTCGTCGTTGTCGACGGTGATCTCCCGGGCGTCGGCGACCGCGTCCAGGATGAACTGGGTGCGGACGGCCTCCTCGACCTGCTTGGCGAGGTCGGCGTCGTAGGCCTCACGGCTCTCGACGCCGCCGGCCTGCAGGAAGGTCTCCCAGGTCATGCCGGCGCGCTGCAGCTCCTGCGACAGCGACTGGTTGCGCCACTCGACCTCGCGGGCGACCAGGCCCTCGGGCACCGGCACCTCGGTGGCCTCGAGCAGGTGCTCGACCAGCTTGTCGCGGGCCTGCGCGCCCTGCTGCATGGTCTTGGCACGGCCCAGCCGGGTGCGGACGTCGTCGCGCAGCTCGGCGAGGGTGTCGAACTCGCTCGCGGTGGAGGCGAACTCGTCGTCGAGCTCGGGCAGGTCCTTGGCCTTCACCGAGCGGACGGTGACGGTGACGTCGGCCTGCCGGCCGGCGTAGGCGCCCTGGTGCAGGTCGGTCTGGAAGGTCGCCGACTCGTCGGCCGACAGCCCGCGGACGGCGTCGTCGAGGCCCTCCATGAGCGAGCCGGAGCCGACCTCGTAGGACATGCCGCTGGTGGTGCCGTCCTCGAGGACCTCGCCGTCGACGCGCGCCTCGAGGTCGAGGGAGACGTGGTCGCCGTCCTGGGCGGCCCGCTCGACGGCGGTGAGCATCGCGAAGCGCTCGCGCATGACCGCGATCTGCTCGTCGATCTCCTCGTCGGTGACCTCGACGTCGTCGACGGTGACCGACAGGTCCTCCAGCGAGGGCAGCTCGATCTTCGGCGCGACGTCGACCTCGGCGGTGAAGGCGAGGGTGTCGTTGTCGTCGAGGCGGGTCACCTCGATGTCGGGCTGGCCCAGCACGCGGACCTGGTTCTCGCGGACGACCTCGGAGTAGACCTCGGGGATCGCGTGCTGCACGACCTGCTCGAGGACCACGGGGCGGCCGACGCGCTGGTCGAGCACGCGCTCGGGCACCTTGCCGGGGCGGAAGCCGGGGACGCGGACCTGCTTCTTGAGCTCCTTGTAGACCTCACCGAAGGCGTGGTCCAGGTCCCCCCACGGCACCTCGATCGCCATCCGGACCCGCGTGGGGCCCAGTTCCTCGATGGTGCTCTTCACAGCGGCAGTGCTCCTCGGTACGACGGAAGGGGACGCCGGGGACGGCGCCGGGTCGACCCCCGAGTCTAGAGACGCCGGGGGCGGGGTCGGGGTGGCGGGATTCGAACCCACGGCCCCCCGCTCCCAAAGCGGGTGCGCTACCAAGCTGCGCCACACCCCGTGGCGCCGTCGAGTCTAGGCGGGCAGCACCGGGCGCCGTCCCGCCCACGGCGCGGCCTCCTCCAGCGCGGCTGCCACGCGGACCAGCAGGTCCTCCCGCCCGGCCGCCGCGACCACCTGGACGCCGACGGGCAGGCCGCCGTCGGTGGTGTGCAGCGGCAGGCTGACGGCGGGCTGGCCGGTGACGTTGAGCTGCGCCGTCCAGGGGATGAAGGAGGAGACGCGGCGGCCCTCCTCGCGCGGGCCGGCCGCGGTGAACCAGCCGAGCTCCGGAGGCGGGGCGCCCACGGTCGGGGTGACCAGCAGGTCGAAGCCCTGGCCGCCGTCGGGGGCCGGCGTCCAGAAGGCGGCCATCCGGCGGGACCAGGAGCCGAGCCAGGCGCGGGCGGCGAGGTAGTCGGGGGCGGTCAGCCGGCCGCCGGTGACGCGGTAGCGGGCGTTGCGCGGCTCGATCTCGTCGTCGGGGATCGGACGGCCGACCACGCGCTCGAGGTCGGTGAGGGTGCGGGCGGTGTCGGCGGCGACGGTGGTGTTGAAGTGCCGGGAGAAGTCGTCGTCGAAGAAGGCGGCGGGGTGCGCCTCCTCGACGGCGACGCCGAGGCCCTCGAGCAGCCGCCCGGCGACGGCGACGGCCTCGCGGCAGGCCGGGTCGTCGAGCCACCGGTCGTCGGGCGGGGAGGGGCAGAGGCCCGCGCGCAGCCCGGCGACCGGGGCGCCGAGCTCCTCGAGCAGGAGGCGCGGCAGCGGCGGGGCGGCGTAGGGGTCACCGGGCATCGGGCGGCCGATCAGGTCGAGGACGGCGGCGGTGTCGCGGACGGTGCGCGTGACGACGCCGTCGACGGTGGCGCCGGCCCAGCCCTCGCCGACGTCGGGGCCCTGGCTCACGCGGGCGCGGGTGGGCTTGAGGCCGACCAGGCCGCACTCGCTCGCCGGGATGCGGATGGAGCCGCCGCCGTCGCTGGCGTGCGCGACCGGCACCATCCCGGCGGCCACCGCCGCGGCCGAGCCGCCGCTGGACCCGCCGGTGGAGCGGGACGGGTCCCACGGGTTCCGGGCCGGCGCGTTGGCGGCGGGCTCGGTGGTGACGGTGGTACCGAGCTCGGGGACGTTGGTGCGGCCGAGGACGACGAACCCGGCGGCGCGGAAGGCGGCGGCGAGGTGGCTCTCGCGCCGCCAGCGGATCCCGGCCTGCTGCAGGGGCGCCAGCCCGTAGGCGGTCTCCTCCCCCGCCATGTGGGCGCCCATGTCCTTGAGCAGCAGCGGCACGCCGCGGAACGGGCCGTCGGGGAGGTCACCCGCGGCCTCGGCGCGGGCCGCGTCGAAGCGGCCCCGGAGGACGGCGCCGAGGCCACCGTCCAGCGCCTCGATCCGGGCGATGGCGGCGTCGACGAGCTCGGCCGGGGACGCCTCCCCGCGGCGGACGAGGTCGGCCTGCGCGGTGGCGTCGAGCTCCGTGGTCTGCGTCACGTGGCGGACGCTATCGAGGGTGCCGCTACGCTGGACGGGCACCTCGCGGGTGTAGCTCAATGGTAGAGCCCCAGTCTTCCAAACTGGCTACGCGAGTTCGATTCTCGTCACCCGCTCCGCATCCGACACGACCGCTGACGGTCCGTCCCGGCACGCGGCCGCGCCGCGGCCCGCCCGGCGCGGCACCCCCCGGCGCGCCCCCCGTGCCCCACAGTCGCCGTCCTCGGCGTGACTCGATCCTCGGGGGCGGAGCAGTCATGGACCTGGTGGTCACGGCGCTGGCGGTGGGTGCGGCCGTCGGCGGGTACGTGGGGTACGAGATCGGCAACTGGAAGGCGGCCCGACGGGCGGCGAAGGCCACCTACCGCACCCAGCGGGGCCTGCGCTCGGCTCCTCCTACTCCGCGATCCCGCGGGTGAGCAGCACGACGGTGACGAAGGTCCGGTAGAGCTCCACCGGGTCCGCGCCGGTGATCGTCACCGCGAGCGTGCCGGCCCGCCGCACCCCGACGATCCGCGTCGCCATCTCCGCGAGGTCCGCGTTGCGGAAGGTGACCTCGAGCGTGGCGGGCAGCTCGATCGCCGGCAGCCGCGCGGCGCCGAGCCCGCGCAGCGCCGCGGCCGCCCCCTCGCGGATCAGCCGGCAGGCCTCCTCCGGGTGCAGGCTGTCGGCGGCGAACCGGCTCACCGACCGCTTCACCACGACGGCGGTCACGCCCGGGCAGATCGCCCCCGCCTCGGCGGCCGTCGTGTCGTCGCCGGTCACCAGCACCACCGGCACGCCGTGGCCGAGCGCCACCAGCGCGTTGATCCCCGACTCCCCCACCTCGACGCCGTTCAGCGTCACCCGGGCGATCGCCCGCGGGTTGTAGGTGTGCGACAGCGTGGAGGGCTCCGCGGCCATCGAGCCGTGGTAGCTGACCAGGAAGACGGCGTCGAAGGACGCGTCGAGGCCCTCCATCATGTACATCGGCTTGTGCCGGCCCGACAGGTAGCGCGCCCGCCCGAGCAGCTCGCCGGGCCGCAGGTTCTGCATCGTGGAGTGCGAGTCGTTGACGAGGAACTGCGTGGCCCCGGCGTCCAGGGCACCGGCGATCGCCGCGTTGACCTCGTCCTGCAGCAGCCGCCGGTAGTGCTCGTACTCGCCACCCGGGCCGCGGCACTGCTCCCAGTCGACGACTCCGGCGGTGCCCTCCATGTCGGAGGAGAGGTAGACCTTCACCGGCCCATCCTCGACCGAGGGGTTGACTGTCCCCGTGACCACCCTCAGCACCGGGGTCGTCGAGGCCCTCCGCGCCGCCCTCCCCGCCGACCGGCTGCTGGTCGACGACGACGTCGTCGCCTCCTACGTGCACGACGAGGCCGAGTGGGCGCCGCACGGCCGCCCGGTCGCCGTCGTCCGGCCGCGGACGTCGGCCGAGGTGCAGGCCGTGGTGCGCGCCTGCGTCGAGCACCGGACGCCGGTCGTGACCCGCGGCGCCGGCACCGGCCTGTCCGGCGGGGCCAACGCGGTCGACGGCTGCGTGGTCGTCACCACCGAGGCCATGCGGGAGATCCGGGCCATCGACCCGGTCGAGCGCTACGCCGTGGTCCAACCCGGCGTGGTCAACGACGACCTGCGCGCGGCCTGCGCGGCGCAGGGCCTCTGGTACCCGCCGGACCCGGCGAGCGCGCCCTGGTCGACCATCGGCGGCAACGTGGCCACCAACGCGGGCGGCCTGTGCTGCGTGAAGTACGGCGTCACCCGCGACTACGTCCTCGAGCTCGAGGTGGTCACCGGCACCGGCGAGCTGGTGCGGCTGGGCCGGCGGACGGCGAAGGGCGTCGTCGGCTACGACCTGGCGGGGCTGGTGGTCGGCTCGGAGGGCACCCTCGGGATCGTCACCGAGGTGACCGTGCGGCTGCGTGCGGCCCGCCCGGCCGAGCGCACCGTGGTGGGCTACTTCGCCTCCGTGGTCGACGCCGGCCGCGCGGTGGAGGCGGTCGGCGCGGCCGGCATCGTGCCCTCGGCGCTCGAGCTCGTCGACCGGCACTGCCTGGCCGCGGTCGACGCCTGGAAGAACATGGGCCTGTCGGTGGACGCCGACGTCGTCCTGCTCGGCCGCTCCGATGCCCCCGGCCCGGCCGGGGACGCCGAGGCCGACGGCATGCTGCGCTGCTTCACCGACGCCGGTGCGACCTGGGCCGCCGCCTCCACCGACCCCGCCGAGGCCGAGGCGCTGTTCTCCGCCCGCCGGCTGGCCTACCCGGCCGTCGAGCGGCTGGGCCCGGTGCTCACCGAGGACGTCTGCGTGCCCAAGGCGGCGGTACCGGAGATGCTCGGCCGGGTGGAGGCCGCGGCCCGCCGCAACGACGTCCTCATCGCCAACATCGCGCACGCCGGCGACGGCAACCTGCACCCGCTGATCATCACGCCGCCCGGCGACGACGCCGCCCGCGAGCGCGCCCAGGTGGCGTTCGCCGAGATCATGCGCGACGCCGTCGAGCTCGGCGGCACGGTGACCGGCGAGCACGGCGTGGGCCTGCTCAAGCGCTCGGGCCTGGCGCTCGAGCAGTCCCCCGCCGTGGTGGCGATGCAGCGCGCGGTCAAGGCGGCGCTCGACCCGCTCGGGATCCTCAACCCCGGCAAGGTGCTGCCCGACGAGTGAGGCCCGAGCGGGCCGGCGGCCGGCTCAGTGCAGGGCGTGGACGACGGCGTGCCCGCGCCCGCGGCCCATCAGCCAGCGGTTGACCGGCGTCGTGACGACGAACGCGACCGCGAGGGCGACGGCGAGGGCGCCCCAGAAGAACGCGGAGTCCAGGCCCGCCTCCATGGCGCCCGGGACGCCGAGCATGACGCCGTTGTCGACGAGCTCCATGACCGCGATCGAGACGGTGTCGGCGGCCAGCGCCACCCGCAGCGCACGGCGGAACGGCAGCCCGGCGCGCAGCACGCCGCGCATGGTGAACGCGTAGCCGAAGACGAACGCGAGGCCGACGGCCAGCGCGACCGTGGCACCGGCGGACCAGCCGAGCGCCGTGCCGATCACCATGCCGAGGACCTCGCCGATCGCGCAGCCGACGAGGCAGTGCAGCGTGGCCTGCGCGGCCATGGCCCAGCTGACCGGGCCGTGCCCGTGCCCTGGCGCCGCGCGCCCCGCCGTCGTGGGGCCGCCGTGGGTGTGTACCTCGTGAGCGTGTGCCTCGTGGGCGTGGGTGTCGTGGACGTGGTCGGTGTGCATGTCCCCTCCTCCGGTCGACACCCACCGTTGTACCCCCGGGGGGTATACAGCGCAAGTACCCCGGACACGGGACCGCCGCCCCACCCGGGCGGGCGGAGCGGCGGTTCCGGGAGGCGGCCGACGTCAGGGGACGGCGACGCGCTCCGGGGCCTCGAGGGGCAGCCCGAGCCGGGCGAAGAGGTCGTTGTCGAGGTCGAGGAAGCTCGTGATGTGCCGGATCCGGCCGTCCTCGATCTCCAGCACGTGCAGCGCCCAGGGCACGTGGCCGCCGTCGTCGGTGGGCCGCCACTGCGCGACCGCCGGCGAGCCGTTGGCCTCGGTGAGCATGAGCCGGGAGTTCCGGCAGCCGCTGCCCGGTCCGAGCATCCAGGTGCCGATGTCGGCGGCGCTGCCCAGCCACATCTCGAACGGCGGCATGTGCTGCGTGGCGTCCTCGTGCAGCAGCTTGACGAACGCGTCGATGTCGTAGCGCTCGAACGCGTCGAGGTAGCGGGTGAGCAGCTCGCGGTGGTCGGCGTCGAGCGGGCGCTCCTCGGGGTCGCCGCCCACCGCCGCGAGCGTGGCGCGGGCCCGCTGCAGCGCGCTGTTCACCGAGGCCACCGTGGTGTCGAGCAGCTCGGCCACCTCGTCGGCGCGCCAGCGCAGCACGTCGCGCAGCAGCAGCACCACGCGCTGGCGCGGCGGCAGGTGCTGCAGCGCCGCGACGAACGCCAGCCGCACCGACTCGCGGGCCACCGCCCGCTCGGCCGGGTCGCCGTCCTCGGGCAGGACCTGCCGGTCGAGCACCGGCTCCACCCACGCCTCGGCCGGCCGCTTGGCGGCCAGCGACGCCTCCACCGGTGACCACGACTGGCCCGAGAGGTCCATCGGCAGCGCCCGGCGCTGGCGGCCGGAGAGCTGGTCGAGGCAGACGTTCGTGGCGATCCGGTACAGCCACGAGCGCAGCGACGAGCGGCCCTCGAAGTCGCCCAGGCTCTTCCAGGCGCGGACCATCGTCTCCTGCACCGCGTCGTCGGCGTCGAAGCTCGACCCGAGCATCCGGTAGCAGTAGCCGGTCAGCTCGCGCCGGTGCTCGAGCAACCGTGGGTCGAGCTCGTCGGACACCCCGCGCAGCACGCTGGTCACCGCAGACCACCCCTCCTCGTCGACATCCCCGTCGGCGGGCGTCAGTCCACCACGGGGCACCGACCGAACGGGAGTCCCCGGCGGGCTACTGGTAGGTGACCAGCTCCGGGCGCGGGGAGACCTGCGCGATCGTCTCCTCGGGCGTGAGCATCGGGGCGTCCTCGTCGTAGAAGTTCTTCCAGCCCCAGGTCAGCCCCTCGGGACCGATGCCGTGCAGCACCCGCCAGGTGTCCTGCTTGCTGGGCTGGGGCCCCTGCCCGTCGGCGTGCACCATCACCGAGAGCTCGTCGCGGGAGAGGTCCACCCGCTCGCGGCCGGGGATCATGTCCACCCGGAACTGGTGCAGCACGAGCAGCTTCTGCGGCAGCCGGTTCTCGCGGGTGAGGTCGGCCAGCCACGTGACCACGCGGTTGACCTCCTCGACGTCGACCGAGCCGATCTGGGTCAGGTGGACCTCGTTCGGGCCCAGCCGCCACTCGGGGTCCAGCGCCAGCCCGACGTGCGGCAGCTCCAGCAGCGGCCGGTAGATCTCGGCCTGCGTGACGAAGTCGGTGCGGCCGGGCTGCAGGTCCAGGACGACGTAGATCCCGGCCTCGCCGGCGGCCTCGACCAGCGGCCGCAGCTCCTCGACCGGCGCCTCGTAGGAGTAGTCGTTGCCCTCGGTCGGGAACTCCGAGGCGACGGTGGCGATGATCTCGAAGGCCGGGACGACGGTGGCGTCGGGCACCAGCGCCTCGTAGGGGGCGGCGGTGTCGCGGGCGCGCTGCACGGTGGCCGGCACGTCCTGCTCCCCCAGCACGCCGAGCGCGCCGGTGCCGGGGTGGCCGTAGAGGGCGACGAGGAAGTGCTGCGGGAACAGCACCTGGCCGCCACCGGGCAGCTGGGCGCCGGTGGCCGCGGTCTCGACCTTCCAGTCCAGCCCGTCCTCGGCGCCGAAGCCCGCGCCGAGCGCGACGACGGTGTCGGCGCCGGCCACCGCGTCGACGACGTCGGCCGAGCCCCGCGGGTCGGTCTGCCCGTCGGTGACCCGCACGGTGGCGCCGGCGGCCCGCGCGGTGGCGACGCCGGCCAGGGCCGCGGCGTCGCCGTCGGCGAGGACGACGGTGCCCTCCAGCGGCTCGGCGCGCTCGACCTCGGGGAGCTCCCCGGAGGCCTCCCCCTCGGCGGCCTCGTCGCCGTCCTCGGGGCGCAGCGCGGCGGGCGCGTCCGGGTCGAGCCCGGCGACCGCGGTGGCCTCGCCGCCCTCGGCCACGGGGTCGGCGTCGGCGAGGTCGAGGCCGGTGGCCGCGGCGACCGCGTCGGCGGTGGCCGGCACGGAGACGACGTCGGCGTCGCCGGGCGCGGTGTCGGCGCCGACGGCGAGCACGGTGGTGGCGCCGAGCCGGTCGAGCTCCCCGGCGACGGCGTCGTCGCCCTCCTCGCCCTCCGGGTCGAGCAGCAGCGGCACGCCGAGGCCGACGGCGGCTGAGGCGCCGAGCAGCGTGGCGGCGTCGTCGCCGTCGGGGGCGACCACGACGACGCCGGACTCCTCGAACAGCGCCCGGCTCGTGCTCACCGCGGCGGCGACGGGCTCCGCGTCGGCGACGACGGTCAGCCGCTCGCCGGGCGCGGCCGCGGTGACGGACGCGCTCCCGGCGTCGCCGTCGCCGCCGGACGAGGAGGAGGTGCAGCCGGCGGCCAGCAGCAGGGCGCTGACGGCCAGGGGCGCGGCCCTGTGTCGCACGCGGGCACCTCCGTCCGCCGGGCGCCCGGTCGCGGGGGACGCGACGACGGCGGCTCGCCCGGCCCCGACGACCCTACGAGGTCGCTGGACACCGCGGGCCGGGTGCCGGGAGCATCGCGCCCGACATGGACGCTGCAGCGCGAGGTGTCGGGCCAGCCCGACAGCGGATCGACCGGCTGACGGGATCGGCCGGGCGCCGCCGCGTCGCCAGGCTCGGGACATGACCACCGACACGCTCGTGATGCCCGCCGACACCGCCCCGTCGCACGCCCGGTCCCCGCGCGTGCGCCAGCTGCTGGTCGACTCCGGCTACGCCCTGCTGTCCTTCCCGCTCGGGATCGCCGGCTTCGTCCTCACCGTCACCGGGATCGCCCTCGGCGTCGGCACGCTGGTGATCTGGGTCGGCGTCGCCGTCCTCGCCGTCACCCTGCTCGCCGCCCGCGGCCTGGCCGGGGTCGAGCGGGCCCAGCTGCCCGCGGTGCTCGGCCGCCCGCTCCCCCGCCCCGCCTACCTGCGGCCCGAGGGCGGCCGGGTGCGGAGGGTGCTCACGCCGCTGCGCGACCCGCAGTCCTGGCTCGACGTCCTGCACGCGGTGCTGCGCTTCCCGCTGGCGGTCCTCGCGTTCTCGGTCACCGTCGCGTTCTGGGCGCTGGCGCTCGGCGGGCTGACCTACGGCCTGTGGGACTGGGCGCTGCCGCAGGGGGACAACGAGGACCTGTTCGAGCTGCTCGGGTTCGAGGGCGGCAGCCTGCTGCGGATCACCGGCTACACGCTCATCGGCCTGCTCGGCGCGCTGGTGCTGCCGTTCGCCGTCCGCGCCGTCGCGGTGCTGCAGGCCTCCCTCGGCCGGGTGCTGCTCACCTCCCGCGCCGCCACGCAGGCCGAGATCGGCCGGCTCTCCCGCGGCCGTGACGCCGCCGTGGCCGCGGAGGCGGTGGCGCTGCGCCGGCTCGAGCGCGACATCCACGACGGCCCGCAGCAGCACCTCGTGCGCCTGGGCATGGACCTCTCCCGCGCGCAGCGGCAGCTCGACCGCGACCCGGCCGCCGCCCGCACCACGCTCGCCGAGGCCGGCGTGCTCGCCCGCGAGGCGCTGGAGGAGCTGCGGGCGCTCTCCCGCGGCATCGCCCCGCCGGTGCTCGCCGACCGCGGCCTGGCCGCCGCGCTCGCGGCGCTGGCGGCCCGCTCACCGGTGCCGGTGGAGCTCGCCGTCGACCTGCCCGAGGGCCGGCTCGCCCCGGTCACCGAGAACACCGCCTACTTCGTCGTCAGCGAGGCGCTGGCCAACGTGGCCAAGCACAGCGGCGCTGGCGCGTGCCGGGTCGAGGTGGCGCGGGCGGGGGACGCGCTGCGGGTCGTCGTCGAGGACGACGGCGTCGGCGGCGCCCAGCTCGTGCCCGGGCACGGCCTGGCCGGGCTCGCCGACCGGTTGCGCGCCGTGGACGGCGTGCTGACCGTCGACAGCCCGCGCGGCGGCCCCACCCGGACCACCGCGGAGCTGCCGTGGGCCTGACCCCGGAGGGCCGGCCGCTGCGGGTGGTGCTCGCCGAGGACTCGGTCCTGCTCCGCGAGGGGCTGGTCCGGCTGCTCGAGGAGGCGGGCACCACCGTGGTGGCCGCGGTCGGCGACGGCCCGTCGCTGGTGCGCGCCGTGGGCGAGCACCGGCCCGACGTGGCCGTCGTCGACGTGCGGATGCCGCCCACGCACACCGACGAGGGGCTGCGCGCCGCCGTCGAGGTGCGCCGGGCGGTGCCCGGGACGGCGGTGCTGGTGCTGTCGCAGTACGTCGAGGTGGCCTACGCCGACGAGCTGCTCGCCGACGGCCGCGGCGGCGCGGGCTACCTGCTCAAGGACCGGGTCACCGACCTCGACCAGCTGCTCGCCGCCCTCGCCGAGGTGGTCGCCGGCGGCACGGTGCTCGACCCGCAGGTGGTGGCCCAGCTGTTCGCCCGGCGCCGCGGCGACGACCCGGTGCGCCGGCTGACCCCGCGCGAGCGCGAGGTGCTCGGCCTGATCGCGGAGGGCCACTCGAACACCGCGATCGCCCGGGCGCTGGTGGTCACGCCGGGCGCGGTGGAGAAGCACACGCAGCGGATCTTCGCCAAGCTCGGCCTCGCGCCCGACGAGGACCGCAACAGCCGGGTGATGGCGACGCTGGCCTACCTGCGGAGCTGACTGGCCTCCGACGGCCCGGGGCACCACGGTGGTGCCTGTGACCCGCCGTCCGGTGCTCCTGCTGCTCACCGCCGTCCTGCTCGCCGGCTGCGCCGACGTGGCCACCCGCGACGACGAGGAGCTGCCGGGCGCCGCGCCCTCGTCGACGTCGGCCTCGCCCTCCACCTCGGTCCCCCCGGCCGCCGGCGACCCGGGTGGCTGCCCCGTCGACGGCGCGGCCGGCGTCCCCGACGGCGCGGTCTCCCGGCCGACGGTCGACGTCGACGGCGACGACCGCCCCGACACCGCCTGGATCGCCGACGCGGGGAACGGCGAGGTGCGCTTCGGCGTCGCGACGGCGTCCGGCGGCGGGGGGTCCGCGCCGTTCCCGTCGGCGAGCCCGGTGTCGCGCTCGGTCCTGGTCGCCGACGTCACCGGCGAGGGCGAGCTCGTGGCCCTGGCCGACGACGGCCGGCAGGTGCTGCTGTTCGCGCTCAGCGGCTGCGAGGTGGTGCCGGTGACGAACCCCGAGGGCGCCCAGTACGCCTTCGACCTCGGGTTCACCGGCTACGGCACCGGGGTGGGCTGCCTCGACGTCGACGGCGACGGCGTGCGCGACCTCGCCGGCCTCGACGCCGCCGACGACGGCACCGGCTACACCGCCACCGCCGTGCGCCTCGACGGCCCGCGGGCCAGCAACACCGACACCAGCGTCACCGTCTCCGACGCCCCGCCGGCCCAGGTCGAGGCGGCCCGCTCGGTCACCTGCGGCGACCTGACGCTGCTCGACGACGGTGTCGCGCTGCCCGGCTGAGCGGAACGCGGTCGCGGGCCGTCGGCCCCGCCCGGTAGACAGCGGGGGTGACCGATCCCGCTGACCTCCGCCCCGTCACCGCCGAGGAGTGGCCCGCGTTCAGCCGGGCGATGCTCGAGGTCTTCGGCGACGAGCCGATCGACGACTTCACCGAGCGGGTGCCGGCGACGGCGGAGCTCGACCGGACGCTGTCGCTGTGGTCCGACGACGGCCGGGTCGCCGCCACCGCGGGCCTCTACAGCCGGCAGCTGACCGTGCCCGGCGCCGTCGTCCCGTGCGCGGGCGTCACCTGGGTGACCGTCTCCCCCACCCACCGCCGCCGGGGCGTCCTCACCGCGGTGATGCGCCGGCAGCTCACCGAACTGCACGAGCAGGAGCGCGAGCCGCTGGCGGCGCTGTGGGCCTCGGAGGGCTCGATCTACGGCCGCTTCGGCTACGCGCCGGCCACCCTGCGGGGCAACTGGCGCGGCCGCACGCGGCAGCTGGGCTTCCGGCCCGGGGTCGACACCGGCACCGGCACCGTCGTGCCGGCCGACGCCGACACCTACCTGGCCGGCGCCGCGGGCGTGGCCGAGGCGCTGCGCCGGTGGGTGCCGGGCAACCTCGACCGCGACGAGCGGTGGTGGCGGCGCTCCCTGCGCGACCCGGCCGGGCGCCGCCACGGCGCGAGCGCCCTGCGGTTCCTGCTGCACCGCGAGGCCGACGGCGAGGTCACCGGCCACGCCGCCTACCGGGTGCGCTCCCGCTGGACCGACGACGGCGAGCCCGACGGCACCGTCCTGGTCGACGAGGTGCGGGCGCGCAGCACCCCCGCCTACGCGGCGCTGTGGCGGTACCTGCTCGACCTGGACCTCGTGCGCTCGGCCGAGTACGGCTACGGTCCCGTCGACGACCCGCTGCGCCACCTGCTCGCCGACCCGCGCGCCCTGCACACCCGCCCGCTGGACGGGATGTGGCTACGGCTGGTCGACGTCGGCCGGGCGCTGTCCGCCCGCCGCTACCCGGCGCCGATCGACATGGTGCTCGAGGTGCGCGACCCGTTCTGCCCGTGGAACGACGGGCGCTGGTGGCTGCGCGGGCACCCGGCCGGGGCGTTCTGCGCGCCGACCGACGGCGACCCCGACCTGGTGGTCGACGTCGACGCCCTGGCCGCTGCCTACCTCGGCGGCACGTCGCTGGGCACCCTGCAGGGGGCCGGGCGGGTCACCGAGGTGAGCCCCGGCGCGGTCACCCAGGCCGCGACGGCGTTCTCCTGGCCGGTGAGCCCGTGGTGCCCCGACCAGTTCTGAGGGGTCGCCGTGCCGGCGGCGGGTCCTAGACGACGTCCTCGCGGGTGGGCAGGCCGCCCGCGGGGCGGTGCCGGTTCTGCTCGTAGTCGTGGATCAGTCCGATCCGGCGGACGTGCCGCTCGTCCTCGCTGAACGGCGTCCGGAGGAACTCGAGCACCAGCTCGGTGGCCTCCTCCACGGAGTGCTGGCGGGCGCCGATGGACACGACGTTCGCGTCGTTGTGCTGGCGGGCGAGCTGGGCGGTCTCGGTGTTCCACACCAGGGCGGCGCGCACGCCGGGGACCTTGTTGGCCGCGATCTGCTCGCCGTTGCCGGAGCCGCCGATGACCACGCCGAGGGTGCCGGGCTCGACGACGACGCGCTCGCCCACCTCGAAGCAGAACGGCGGGTAGTCGTCGACGGGGTCGTAGTCGAAGGCGCCGCAGTCCACCGGCTCGTGGCCGGCCTCGGTGAGCGCCCGCTTGAGGTGCTCCTTGAACTCCAGGCCGGCGTGATCGGTGCCCACGAAGACGCGCATGGCCCGAGTCTGTCAGGGTCGGTGCGTGGCGGTGCTCGGGGTCGACGGCTGGCGCGGGGCCTGGGTCGGGGCGCTGCTCGAGGGCCGCACGGTGCGGCTGCTGCACCTCCGCGACGCCGGGGCGGTCCTCGCCGTCCCCGACGCCGAGGTGGTCGCGGTCGACATGCCCATCGGCCTGTCCGACGACGGCCCCCGCGCCTGCGACCAGCAGGCCAAGGCCCTCCTCGGGAGCGCGGGGAGCTCGGTGTTCGCCTCACCCGTGCGGCCGGTCCTCGCGACGGACGACTACGCCGAGGCGCGCCGCATCTCCGTCGCCGCCACCGGCGGGACGTCGCTGTCCGCCCAGGCCTTCCGGCTGGTCCCGTCCATCCGCGCGCTCGACGACGCCCTCGGCGAGCCGCCGCCCGGCCACGTCGTCGAGGTGCACCCGGAGCTGGCCTTCCGCGTCGGCCTGGGCGGCGTCACCGACCCGAAGGCCACCGCCCGCGGGATGGCGCAGCGGCTCGCCGCGCTGCGCGCGGTGATGGACGTCGAGGAGGCGCTGCTCGCCGCGCCGCCGCGGGTGCCGGCGATCGACGCGCTCGACGCGTGCGCCGCGGCGTGGTCGGCCCGGCGGGTCGCCGACGGTACGGACGAGTGCGTCGGCGACGGCTCGCTCGACGCCCGCGGCCGGCCGATGCGGATCCGCTGGTGACCTTCCGCGAGGTCGGCGACGGCGTCTTCGTCCGCCGGCACGCGTCCCTGGACCTCAACTGCGGCCTGGTCGTGGGCGACGGCGCCTGCCTCGTCGTCGACACCCGTTCCTCCCCCGCCGAGGCCGCCGACCTGGCCGCCGCGGTGCGCCGGGTGACGCCGCACCCGTGGACCGTGGTGAACACCCACGCCCACTACGACCACTGCTTCGGCAACGCCGCGTTCCGGCCGGCTCCCGTGTGGGGCACCCGCGGCTGCGCGGCGGACCTCCGGGCCACCGGGGAGGCGCAGCGGTCCGCGCGGGTGGCCGAGCTGCTGGCCGCCGGGGACGCCGGGGCGGCGGCAGAGGTCGCGGGGGCGCCGCTCGACCCGCCGGACGCGCTCGTCGACGACGTCGCGGTGCTCGACGTCGGCGGCGTCGAGGTGGTCCTGCGGTTCCTCGGGCGCGGGCACACCGGGCACGACCTCGTCGTCGAGGTGGAGGACGGGACGGTCTTCGCCGGGGACCTGGTCGAGCAGGGCGCCCCGCCGGCGTTCGAGGACGCCTTCCCGGCCGAGTGGCCGGCGACGCTGGGCCGGCTGCACGCGCTGGCCCGCGGCGCCGTCGTCCCGGGGCACGGGGCGGTGGTCGACGCGGACTTCGTCGGCGCGCAGCGCGCGGAGCTGCTCGCCGTCCTGTCCGCCGTGCGGGCCGGCCTGCTCGACCGCGGCCCCTACGACGCGGCGACGATGCGCGTGGCCGCCTCGCGGCTCAGGTGAGGCGGCGGACCACCGGCAGCGGGAGCACCCGCAGCAGCGCCGACACCGGCCGCCACGGCCACTCGGGCACGTAGGCGCGGACCGGCTCGCGCTCGATCGCGGCGACCAGCGCGTCGACGCCGGTGTCGAGGTCGACGGTGAACGGGCCGCGGCGGCCCACGTTGATGTCGGTCTCGATGTAGCCGGGCAGCACGGTGGTCACCCGGATGCCGGTGCCGAGCAGGTCGGACCGGATGCCCTCGGCCAGCGCGTTGAGCGCGGCCTTGCTGGCGCCGTAGGCGGTGCGGGTGCCGCGCATCCCGCGCACCGAGGCGACGGAGCTGATGACGACGAGGTGCCCGGAGCCCTGCGCCCGGAAGAGCTCGACGGCCGCCTCGCACTGCGCGTGGGTGCCGAGCACGTTGGTGAACAGGGTGGCCCGGTTCGCCCAGTCGGCGCCGGTGCCCACCGAGGCGCCCTTGCCGATGCCCGCGTTGGCGACGAACCGGTCGAGGCCGCCGAGCTCCGCGGCGAGCGCCGGGACGCCGCGGGCGACCGCGGCCGCGTCGTCGACGTCGATCGCGGCGGTGACGACCCGGATGCCGGGGGAGGCGGCCAGCAGCTCGGCGCGGAGCTCCTCGAGCAGCTCGCCGCGGCGGGCGACGAGCGCGAGGTCGCGGCCGCGCGCGGCGAAGCGGCGGGCCATGCCCCGGCCGAGGCCGGAGCTGGCGCCGGTGATCAGGATGCGCTGGCGGACGGGTCGCGGCACGCCGTCAGCATGCCGCGCCCGTCCGGACCGGCTCAGCGGCGGGTGATCTCCAGGGCGTCGGCCGGCACCGAGGACATGTCGGGGTCGGACGTGCGGGTGCGCTTGAGCTCCCAGAAGTCGGGGAGGTTGGCCAGCAGGACGGCGCCGTCGAAGGCCCGGCCCGCGTCCTCGCCGGTGGGCACCTTGCTGATGACGGGGCCGAAGAACGCGACGCCGTCGATGTGCATGACCGGGGTGCCGACGTCGTCCCCGACGGGGTCCATGCCCTCGTGGTGGCTCTTCTCCAGCGCCTCGTCGTACTCGGTGGAGGTGGCGGCCCCGGCCAGCTCGGCCGGCAGTCCGACCTTCTCCAGCGCCGGGGCGATGATCTCGTCGAGCTCGCGGCCCTCGTGGTGCCGCAGGGTGCCCATGGCGGTGTAGAGGTCGCCGAGGACCTCGTCGCCGTGCTGCTGGGCGGCGGCGATCGCCACCCGCACGGGGCCCCACGCCTGCTCCATCATCCGCTGGTACTGCTCGGGCAGGTCGCGCCCGCGGTTGAGCACCGCCAAGGACATGACGTGCCAGTGCAGGTCGATGTCGCGGACCTTCGCCGCCTCCAGCACCCAGCGGCTGGTCAGCCAGGCCCACGGGCACAGCGGGTCGAACCAGAAGTCCACCCGGGCCTTCGTGGGGGCGCTCTGCACTGCCTCGGTCATCCGTCGTCTCCCTCTCGTCGTCGGCGGCGCGGGGCACTCGGCACCCCGCGTCCCTGCCGGCTGCCAAGTGCCCCGGACCTGCGCTTGTTCCCCGTGCCCACCGGGCGTGTCGGCCGTCCGTGGGAAGCTGCCGGTCGTGGCCGTACCCAACCTGACCCGCGACGACGCCGCCGCACGCGCCCGCCTGCTCGCCGTCGACGCCTACGACCTGCAGTTCGACCTGACCGACGGGGACGGTCGCCCCGGCGCCGGCACCTTCCGCTCGACGACGACGGTGACCTTCACCTGCCGCGAGCCCGGCGCGGACACGTTCATCGACCTGGTCGCCGAGACCGTCCGCTCGGCCACGCTGAACGGGGTGGAGCTCGACGTCTCCACCTACACCGAGGAGGGCGGCCTGCCGCTGCCCGGCCTCGCCGCCGAGAACACCCTCGTCGTCGACGCCGACTGCCGGTACTCCAACTCCGGCGAGGGCCTGCACCGCTTCGAGGACCCCGAGGACGGCCAGGTCTACCTGTACACGCACTTCGAGCCGGCCGAGGCCAAGCGCGTGTTCGCCTGCTTCGACCAGCCCGACCTCAAGGGCACCTACACCGTCCACGTCGTCGCGCCGTTCGACTGGCAGGTCGTCTCCAACACCGGCGGGCGCACGATCGAGGCCGGTCCGCAGGGCAGCCAGCTCGTGCACTTCGAGCCGACCAAGCGCCTGTCGACCTACCTCGTCGCGCTGATCGCCGGCCCGTACGCCCGGGTGACCGACGCCTACGAGGGCATCCCGCTGGGGCTGTACTGCCGCGCGTCGCTGGCGAAGCACCTCGACCCGGGGGAGCTGTTCCGGGTGACCAAGCAGGGCTTCGAGTTCTTCCAGCGGGTGTTCGACTACCCGTACCCGTTCGACAAGTACGACCAGCTCTTCGTGCCGGAGTTCAACGCCGGCGCCATGGAGAACGCGGGCGCCGTCACCGTGCTCGAGGACTACGTCTTCCGCTCGCGCACCAGCCGCGCCCGCTACGAGCGGCGCGCCGAGACGGTGCTGCACGAGCTCGCGCACATGTGGTTCGGCGACCTCGTGACCATGCGCTGGTGGGACGACCTGTGGCTCAACGAGTCCTTCGCCACCTACATCTCCACGCTCTGCCAGGCCGAGGCCACCGAGTACGAGACGGCGTGGACGACGTTCGCCAACGCCGAGAAGGCCTGGGCCTACGCGCAGGACCAGCTGCCCTCCACCCACCCGATCGCCGCCGACATGGTCGACGTGGCCGCCGTCGAGGTGAACTTCGACGGCATCACCTACGCCAAGGGCGCCTCGGTGCTCAAGCAGCTGGTGGCCTACGTCGGCCGCGAGGAGTTCCTCGCCGGCATCCGCCGCTACTTCCGCACCCACGAGTACGGCAACACCACGCTCGCCGACCTGCTCGACCCCCTGTCGGAGGCCACCGGCCGCGACCTCACCGAGTGGTCGCAGCAGTGGCTGCAGACCAGCCAGGTCAACACCCTGCGCCCGGTCTTCGAGCTCACCGACGACGGCCGCTACGCCTCGTTCGCCATCGAGCAGACCGCCGTGCCCGAGCACCCCGTGCTCCGCCGGCACCGGCTGGCCGTCGGCCTCTACGACCGCGGCCCCGACGGGCTCACCCGCACCACGCGGGTGGAGCTCGACGTCGACGGCGAGCGCACCGAGGTGGCCGAGCTGGTCGGGCACCCGGTGGCCGACCTCGTGCTGGTCAACGACGACGACCTCACCTACGCCAAGCTCCGGCTCGACGAGCGGTCGCTGGCCACGCTGCGCACCGACATCGGCGCGCTGCCCGACTCGCTGCCCCGCGCGCTGTGCTGGTCGGCGGCGTGGGACATGACCCGCGACGCCGAGCTGCCCGCCCGCGACTGGGTGCAGCTGGTGCTCGCCGGGATCGACGCCGAGACCGAGATCAGCGTGGTGCAGTCGCTGCTCGTGCGGGTGCAGTCCGCGCTGACCTCCTACGCCGACCCGGCCTGGGCCGACACCGGCTGGACGGCGCTGGCCGACAAGGCGCTGCAGGCGCTGGAGGCCGCCGCGCCGGAGAGCGACGAGCAGCTGCAGTGGTCCCGGACGTTCGCCGCCGCCGCGCGCACCGAGGAGCACGCCGCCGTGCTGCGCGGCCTGCTCGACGGCTCCCGCACGGTCGAGGGGCTGGCCGTCGACGCCGACGCCCGGTGGGCGTTCCTCAACGGGCTGGTGGCCATCGGCGCGGCCGGCGACGCGGAGATCGACGCGGAGGCCGAGCGCGACGCCACCGCCACCGGTGTGCGCCGGGCCGCCACCGCGCGGGCGCTGCGCCCGACGGCGGAGGCGAAGGAGGAGGCGTGGCAGCGGGCCTTCCACGACGCCGACGTGCCGAACGCGGTGCACGAGGCGCTGGTGGCCGGCTTCTGGCACGCGGCGCAGCGCGAGCTGACCGCGGGCTACGTCGACCGCTACTTCGCCGAGATCGGCCCCATGTGGGACCGCCGCCCGGGTGAGATCGCGAAGAACGCCGTCCAGTACCTGTTCCCGCCGGTGGTCGAGGAGCGCACGGTGCAGGCGGCCGACGCGTGGCTGTCCCGTGGGGAGCACCCCGCGCCGCTGCGCCGGCTGGTGAGCGAGGGCCGCGACGGCATCGCCCGCGCGCTGCGCGCCCGCGAGCGGGACGCCGCCGCCGGCTGAGCCCGGGCACGAGAGAGGCCCAGGACCCCGCGGGGTCCTGGGCCTCTCTCGTCGGTGGGGCCGGGCGCCCGGTGGCGCCCTGTGGATCGCGCTCAGTGGGCGCGGCTGCTCCGGGGGTGGCCGGCCTGGTCGGACAGCTGCCGCAGGCCGTTGACGATGCCGCCCACCAGGTCGCCGGCGGCGAAGGAGTTGGTCATCGACAGCACGGCCAGGGCGCACGCGCGGTCGGGCAGCCGGCGGGCGGCGGAGGCACCGGTGACCACCTCGATCACGCGCTGGCCGGGCGAGACGGCCAGCAGCACCGAGTCGGCCGGGTCGCCGCCGCGGGCGTGCAGCTCCTCGGCGCGGACGCGGGTCCTCGGGCCGAGGTCGCCGATCCAGAGGGTGAACCGCAGCCCGGTCTCGCGCGAGGACATGGTCAGCGCCTCGTCGAGGCGGGCCAGCTCGCGGTAGCTGAAGATCGTGTCGTAGCCCTCGTCGGCCCTGTTCGGCGCGGTGTCGACCGTTCCGGTGTCGTGGGCGTCGGCATCCAGCACGCGGGTCATCGCGGGTCTCCGGGAGAGGTCGTCGGGGAGGTCGGGGTCACCGGGTCACGGGTCCGCGGGTCACCAGGTGCCGCGGGCGCCGCCGAGCGGGCCGCCCGCCGAGGGGACCGGCGCGCCGGCGGAGACGGCGGTGGCGCCGTGGGAGTCGCCGCCGGCGATCATCCGGGAGCCGACGGCGCTCGAGCCGTGGCCGCCGCCGTGCCCACCGCCGTGGCCGTCACCGGAGCCGATGGACGCGGTCTCGCCGTACAGCGAGGAGCCGACGGCCTGGGTGTCGCCCTGCCCGGCCGCGTGGGTCGGGGCGCCCGTGGGCTGCGGCTCGTACCAGACCGGCTCGTGGTCCCACGCCTGGCCGGGCTTGTACCGCACGCCCTGGCGCTTGCGGCCGCCGGGCAGGTAGGTGAGGGCCCACAGGAGGAGGTAGACGGCCAGCGGCGCGACGAGGAAGACGAGCAGGGTCTCGACGACGGTCACGCCCCGGAATCTACCGCCCACGGTGATCAGCTATGCGTCGGCATGCCAGCCCGGCGGGTGGCGGTGCGCCCACGGGCGGGCCTGCTCCAGCTGCGCCGCGAGGGCGACCAGCGTGACCTCGTCGGCGGGGCGGCCGACGAGCATCGTCCCGACCGGCAGGCCGTCGTCGGTCCAGTGCAGCGGCACGCTGACGGCCGGCTGCCCGGTGACGTTGTAGAGCGCGGTGAACGCGGCGTACGCCTTCTGCCGCTCGAAGTCGGCCGCGCCGTCGCCGTCGGCGTCGAACCAGCCCAGCGGCCGCGGCGTCATCGTCGTCACCGGGGACAGCAGGACGTCGAAGGCGTCGGTGGCCTCGACGTAGCGGCGGGAGAACAGCCGCAGCGCGGTGAGCGCCTCCATCGCCGCCTGCGCCGACAGCGCCAGGCCGCGTGCGCGCAGCTCGCGGGTGAGCGGCCGCAGCTCCCCCACCCGGTCGGGCGGGACGGGCAGCAGCGTCCCCGACAGCGACCACACCCGCTCGAAGGCGGCCAGCACGTCGGGGGTGAGCAGCCCGCCGGGGACGTCGACCACCTCGTGCCCGAGCGACTCCAGCAGCGCGGCGGCGTCGTCGATGGCCGCCGTCACCTCCGGCTGCAGGACGGCGCCGGGCATCGGCGACTCCAGCGCCCGCCCGATCCGCAGCCGGCCCACCGGGCGGTCGGCCGCGGCGAGGAACGTCTCCCCCGGCGGCAGCGGCGGCGCCCACGCGGCGTCGCCGGTGACGGGGCCGGCCATCGCGTCGAGCACGGCCGCGGCGTCGCGGACGGTGCGGGCCAGCGGGCCGTTGGTGCCGAGGCCGGTCACGTCGCTGCCGAACGGCGCGTTGCTCACCCGGCCGCGGGTGGGCTTGATGCCGAACAGGCCGTTGATGCTCGCCGGGATGCGGATGGAGCCACCGCCGTCGCTGCCCTGCGCGAAGGGCACCATCCCGGCGGCCACCGCCACGGCCGCGCCGCCGCTGGAGCCGCCGGCCAGCCGCTGCGGGTCCCAGGGGCAGCGGGCCGGGCCGACGAGGTCGTTGTCGGTGTAGCAGGGGAAGCCGAACTCGGGGGTGTTCGTCTTGCCGAGGCTGATCGTCCCGGCGGCGGCGAGCTTGGTGACGACGGCGTCGTCGGTGGTGGGCACGAAGTCGGCGAAGACGGTGCAGCCGAAGGTGGTGCGCACGCCGGCGGTGTTGTTGAGGTCCTTGATCGCCGTGGGGACGCCGAGCAGCGGCGGCAGCTCCCCGCCGGCCCGCACCCGCGCCTCGGCGGCGGCCGCCGCGGCCAGCGCCCGCTCGGGGGTGACGGTGACGAACGCGCCGAGGCCGGCGTCGAGGGCCTCGACCCGGGCCAGGGCGTGCCGCACGAGCTCGCTCGGGGAGACCTCCCCGGCGCGGACGGCGGCCGCCTGCTCGAGCGCGGTGAGGTCGTGCAGCTGCGTCACGGACGGCGACGCTAGCCCCGGCGGGTAGAACCGGCGCCGTGGACCTGACCCGCGCCGCCGCCGAGGCGCTCGACGACGCCGACCCGCTGGCCGGCTGCCGCGCCCGCTTCGCCGGGGCCGGCGAGGACGGCCTGCTCTACCTGGACGGCAACTCGCTGGGCCGCATGCCGCGCGACACCCCCGCCGCCCTGGCCCGGGTGGCCGAGGAGGAGTGGGGTCGCGGGCTGGTCGGGTCGTGGGCGTCGTGGATCGACGTCGGCACGCGGGTGGGCGACCTGATCGGCACGGGCGTGCTGGGCGCGCGGCCCGGCGAGGTGCTGCTGTCGGACTCCACCTCGGTCGACCTCTACAAGCTGCTGGTGGCCGCCGCCGACGCCCGGCCGGGCCGCGACGTGCTCGTCTGCTGCGCCGACGACTTCCCGACCGACCGCTACGTCGTGGCCGGGGTGGCCGCCGCGCGCGGGATGACCGTGCGCGAGGTGCCCGCCGACGTCGACGAGGGCCTCGACCCGGCGGTGCTCGCGGCCGCGCTGGACGAGCGGGCTGCCGTCGTCGTGCTGTCGGCGGTGGCCTACCGCTCGGGCGCGCTGGCCGACGTCGCGGCGGTGACGGCGGCCGCCCGGGCGGCCGGGGCCCTGGTGGTCTGGGACCTGTCGCACGCGGCCGGCGCGGTGGAGCTCGACCTCGCGGCGGCCGGCGCGGACCTCGCCGTCGGGTGCACCTACAAGTACCTCAACGGCGGGCCGGGGGCGCCGGCGTTCCTCTACGTGCGGCGCGAGCTGCAGGAGCAGCTGCGACAGCCGATCTGGGGCTGGTTCGGCCAGCGCGACCAGTTCGCGATGGGCCCGGCCTACGACCCGGTGCCGGGCATCGGCCGGTTCGGCGTGGGCACCCCGCCGGTGCTGGCCGCGGCGGCGGTCGAGGTGGGCGTTCGCCTGGTCGCCGAGGCCGGCGTGGACCGGCTGGCGGCCAAGGGGCGCGCGCTGACCGGGCTGCTCCTGGACCTCGCCGACGCCTGGCTCGCCCCGCACGGCGTGGCGCTGGCCAGCCCGCGCGACCCCGCCCGCCGCGGCGCGCACGTGACGCTGGCCCACCCGCGCGCCTGGCAGCTGACACAGGCGCTGGTCGCCCGCGGCGTGGTGCCCGACTTCCGCACGCCCGACCGGGTGCGGCTCGGCCCGGCGCCGCTCTACACCCGCTTCGTCGACGTGTGGGACGCCCTCGACGTGTTCCGCCGCGTGCTCGAGGACCGCTCGTGGGAGGCCCACCCCGAGGAGCGCGCCCGCGTCACCTGAGCCCGGTCAGGCGTGCGCGACGACGACGAGGTTCTCGGTCGAGGCCTGCCCGGCGCGCTGGAAGCAGGTGATGAGGACGAGCCGGCCCGGGACCGCCGCCCAGATGTCGGCGGCGCCGGCGAGCTCGTCCTTGTCGTAGCGCTGGGTGCGCTCGACGGTGTAGTCGACCGTGCCCTGGGGCGTGCTGACCTCGACGACGTCGCCGGCGCGCAGGCCCTCGTCGTCGGCCTCGGCGTCGACCAGGGCGTCGAAGCCGTACTCGCCGGTGCCGGTGGCGTGCGCGGCGATGTACACGGTGTTGTCGGCCTGCGCGGCGTCGCCGACCGGGTCCCCGTAGGAGTCGATCCAGTAGGCCGCGGTGAGCAGCGGCGGGTTGATGACCCCGCCGCTCGGGGTGAGCGGCAGGACCGGCAGGTCGAGACCCAGCGCCGGCACCGCCACGTGGACGTCCGACGCAGGCGTCGGGAGGACCGTCCCCTCGGGGGGCAGCGTCGGCTGGGCGGGCTCCCCCGCGGGGGCCGCGGCCACCGGGTCGAGGGACCCGGTGGCCGCGGCGGACCGCCCGTCGGGGGCGACGCCGACAGCGAGCAGTGCGCTGCCGGCGACGCCCAGGGCGGCGACCGCCGTGATCGCGGCGGTGCGCCGCCCCGGTCGCATCAGGCCTGGTCCGTGCCGTCCTCCACCGCGGGGCGGCGGCGGGTGCGGGCGAGGGCGAGGCCACCGGCGCCGGCGAGGACCAGCAGACCCGCACCCGCGGCGGCGAAGCCGGTCGCGCCCTCGGCCGCCGGGGCGGTCACGCCGGTGTTCGAGCGGAGGCCCGTGTTCCCGGTGACGGCCTGGGTGGTCGGCGCGGCCGGCGGCACGACGGCCGGGGTGTCCGCGGCGACGACGGTGACCTCGACGAGGACCACCGAGACGGCGCCGGACGGCGCCTGCTGGGCGACGACCACGCCGTACTGGCCGGCGGCCGTGCCGGCCGGCAGCACGAAGGTCGCGCGCGACCCGGCGACCTGCGTGGCGAGCGGCGCGGCGGCGCCGGTCGGGTCACCGGCCGCGTCCAGGTTCACGAGGCCGACCTCGACGCCGGTGAGGTCGGTGAGCCCCAGCTCGCGCAGCGGCGAGGCGGCGGTGAGGTCGAGCGTCACGGTCGAGCCGGCCGTCACCGGGGTCGGGAAGGGGCACCGGACGCCGGAGGTCACGTCACAGGGCACCTGCGAGAAGGCGAGCAGCTCGGGGGTGACCGTCACCGAAGTGGACGCGGCGGGGACGAAGGTCAGCTCGTAGGCGACCGGGTCGTAGTACTCCAGCGCCGCGCCGAGCGTGTCGGTGAGCGGCGCGAGCACCAGGGAGGCGGCATCGCCGGCGGCCGGGTCGTCGGCGGGGAGGGTGACGGTGATCGTGCTGGTGCCGCCTCCGGTCACGGTCAGCGGCTGGGGGTCCCCGGGTGCCGACGACCAGGTCGACTCCGGGACGCCGTCCCCCTCGTCGTCGAACACGAGCTCGGCCACGACGCCGGTGCTGTCGAGCTCAGCGGGCAGCTCGACGGTGATCTGACCGGAGTACCGCACCTCGACGGGGGTGAAGACGCCACCGGCGCTGGGGTCGGCCATGGTCATGGGGTCCATGGCGCCGAAGTTCTCGACCGGGAGGGCGCTCAGCACGACCTCGGAGGGCTGCAGCGGGATGACGACGTCGGTCGCCGCGGCGGCGGGGCCGGCGATGGAGACGAGGAGCACGGCCGAGCCGATGCCGGCGAGGCCGAAGCGCTGGACCTGGCGGCGCACGGGGGTGGAGCTGGTCACGGGGACACCTCTGTCGACCGCAGCGCCCGGGCGGCGCCGATTGCCGCGGAACGTAGCGTCACCGGATCGTGCGTCCGGGTAGAGGACACGCGGCGTGGGACGCGTGGGACGGGGCGGACGGATGGGGCAATCGGGTGGCGCCGGCCTCGACACGATCTGCCGTCCGGGAGCCCCGGGCGGCGCCGCGGAAGGGCGCGACTTGCCGAAGCGCGCCGCTGCACGACGTCGGGACCTGATGGTGCGCTCCGGCCGTCGGGCCGGTCGGGGGCGAGGCCCTCCGGACGGCGCCGCGGTGACCCCTCGTCACCGCGGCGCCGTCCGTGGTGGTCAGCCTCCGGTCGGGGTGCGGTACACGTCGACGGAGGAGCCACGGCTGATCGTCCCCGCTCCGGTCGCGGTCACGTCGCCGAGCTCCAGCCCCACGTCGGCGGTCCGCGAGGCGTCGCGCCGGAGCGAGTTGAGACACGGTGAGCTGCCGTCGCCGCACTGCTCGCCGTGGTAGACGTCCCGCGCGACGGCGCCGGTCCCGGTGAAGGCCAGCGACACGGTGACCTGCTGCTCGGTCGTGTGGAACCCGTCCGGGCCGGACGACCACGACGAGAGCGTCAGGGGGACGTCGGAGACGGAGGCGCCGGCGAGCCGCTCGTCGATGACGGCCTCGCCGCCGAGGTCGGCGTATCCGGTGGCCATGCCGCTGCCGCAGGCGAATCCCGTGCACTCGCTCCTCACGTAGACGGAGAGGTAGGACGACCAGTCGTCGGTGGCCGAGGCGCGGAACTGGCCCAGGTAGACGTCCGCCGTCCGGCCGTCGCCGAGCGGGAGCGTGGCCGAGGCCGCGTAGCTGGTGGAGCGTCCGGCGGTGACCGGCGGGTCGGCCGGCGCCGCCGAGGCGGCGCCCGGCACCGCGGCGACCGCGGCGGTGAGCAGGGTGGCGGACAGCAGGCGGCGCAGCATGGGGGTCCCTCCGGTCGACGGCCCGCGGGTGTCGGGCAGCGGGACGCTAGCGAGCCGGATCCCCTCCGCCGGGAAGGTGCGTCACACGACGCGCCGACCTGGTGACGTCACGTGACGGTGGCGTCCGGCGCTCCCGTTCAGGCCTCGTCGGGGGCGACGCCGATCGGGTTGCGGTCGGGGAACAGGCCCGCGGTGACGACGGCGCGGCGCACCGGCACGAGCAGCTCGCCCAGCCGGTCGCAGCCCGGGTCGCCCAGCGCGCGCCACGGCGCGAGGGCCAGGCGGTCGGTGTCGGCCTCGATGGCGGTGGTCATGGCCAGGCCCTCGGCCGACAGCTCGTCGCCGTCGAGCCAGCCGCGGGTCCGGAGCTCCTCGGCCGCGGCGGTCCACGCGTCGTCGTCCCAGCCGCGGGCGCGCTGCAGCCACTCCCGGTCGACCCGCCCGGCGGCCGCGACGAGCACGTGAGCCCCGGCGCCGGAGACCTCGCGCCCGAGCAGCGCCGCGGTGTGCCCGTCGCCGCGGTGCTCGCGCAGGGTGGTCAGCGCCTGCCACAGCGTCAGGTGCGGCTCGTCGGGGACGGGCAGCCCGGCGTTGGCCGCCCCCAGGGGGCGGCCGGGCAGGTCGACGGCGGCCGCGGCGGTGGACGCCAGGGCGGCCGCCTCGGCCGCCTCCGGGGACGCCGCCCACTCCCCCAGCACCCGGCGCACGGCGGCGTCCACCCCGGCCAGCCGCGCCTCGAGCGCCGCGGCCGGGGTCAGCGCGTCCCACACCGCCGGCACCCGCCGGGCGACGAACGACGGCGCGAAGTTGTAGAAGACCGCCGTCACCACCTCCGGGCCGACCGGGCCCAGCGGGGCCGCCCGCAGCGCGAAGTAGGTCGACCAGAAGCCGGTGGTGCCGGCCGCCTCACCCGCCGCCCGCGCCTCCTCGGCGAAGTAGGTGAGCGCGTGGAACGGCTCGGCCAGCGCCCACAGCCGCCGGGCGGTGCCCGCCGACGTCATGCCGAGACGCTCTCGGGCACGCCGAGCCACTCGCGCCAGCGCGGGTCGACCGTCCGGGCGCCGAGCAGCCGCCAGGCCGCGCCGCTCGGCGTCCGCGGCGGGTGCGGCAGCTTCCAGCCGAGCTCGGCCAGCGACCGGTCGGCCTTGGTGTGGTTGCACTTGCGGCAGGCCGCCACGACGTTGTCCCAGGTGTGGGTGCCGCCGCGGCTGCGCGGGACGACGTGGTCGATGCTGGTGGCCGAGCTCCCGCAGTAGACACAGGTCTGCCCGTCGCGGGTGAACACCGCCCGGCGGGACAGCGGCACCTGCGCCGGGTAGGGCACCCGGACGTAGCGGGTCAGCCGGACGACGACGGGCACCGGCAGGCTCACCCGTTCGGCGTGGACCACCTCGGCGGCGGCGTCGACCGGCACCGCCTTCTCCGCGAGCACGAGCACGATCGCGCGGCGGCTGGAGACCACGCACAGCGGCTCGTAGGTGGCGTTGAGCAGCAACGTGGCGGCCGTCGTGCCGGACGAGGGCACGGGCAGCCGGGGGACGGGGACGGGGTCGCGTCGCGGACCTGGGTGGCCCACCGGCGACGACCCGGACGCGGAACGCGACACGGAGCACCTCCGACACCCCGGACCGCCGTACCGGGGCGGCCCGCAGGGCTGTGCCCATCCTGCCCTGACGAGGGGGAACGGCGCTCGGGGGAAATCCACAGCCCGGTTACGGTCGGGCGGTGCGCTACCCCGACGCCGAACGGCTCGACCTGGTCGAGGACCTGCACGGCCACCGCGTGGCCGACCCCTACCGCTGGCTCGAGGACCCGGCCGACCCGCGGACGCGGGCGTGGACGGAGGCCGAGGACGCGCTGACCGCCGGGGTCCTCGGCGCCCTCCCGCTGCGCCCGGACCTCGCCGCCCGGCTCGAGCGGCTGGTGCACGCCGGCGCCGTCGGCGTCCCGGTGCACCGGGGCGGCCGCGCCTTCTCCACCCGCCGCGACCCCGGCCAGGAGCACGCCGTCCTGCGGGTCCGCGAGCCCGACGGCACGGTGCGCGTCCTCGTCGACCCGATGGCGCTCGACCCGTCGGGCACGACGACGCTCGACGCCTGGTCGCCGTCGTGGGAGGGCGACCGGCTGGCCTACCAGCTGTCCACCGGCGGCGACGAGGAGTCGCGGCTGTACGTCCTCGACGTCGCCACCGGCGAGCAGCTCGACGGGCCGGTCGACCGCTGCCGCTACTCCCCCGTCGCCTGGCTGCCCGGCGGCGAGGAGCTCTTCTACGTCCGCCGGCTCGCGCCGGACCAGGTGCCCGCCGGCGAGGAGCAGTTCCACCGCCGGGTGTGGCGCCACCGCGTCGGCGCCGACCCCGACGGCGACGTCCTCGTGCACGGGGAGGGCCTGGACCCCACCAACTACTACGGCGTGCGCACCAGCCGCGACGGCCGCTGGCTGGTCGTCTCGGCCTCGGCCGGCACCGCCCCCCGCGACGACGTGTGGCTCGCCGACCTGGGCGGGACCGGGGAGCTCCGCGACCTGCAGGTCGGCGTCGACGCGCAGACCGCCGCCTGGGTCGCCCGCGACGGCCGGCTGTGGCTGATGAGCGACCGCGGCAGCCCGCGCTGGCGGCTCGCCGTCGCCGACCCGGCCGACCCCGCCACCTGGCCGGTGGAGGCGTGGGCCGACGTCGTCCCGCAGTCCGACGACGGCGTGCTCTCCGACGTCGCGCTGGTCGACGGCGCCGACGGCACGCTGCAGGTGCTCGCCGTCCATTCGGTCGACGCCACCGACCGCCTGTCGGTCTGGGCCGGGGACGGCTCCGGCCGCCTGGCCGAGGTGACCGGCCTGGGCGTCGGCAGCGTCTCCGGCGTGAGCGCCCCGCCGGAGGGCGGGACGACCGCCTGGGTCGGCTACACCGACCACTCGACCCCGCCGTCGGTGCTGCGCTGGGACGCCGCCGAGCCCACCGCGCTGGCCGAGGACGAGCGCGCCCCCGTGGCAGGCGAGGTGCCGGACGTGACCGTCGTCGAGACGCACGCGACCTCGCGCGACGGGACGCCGGTGCACCTGTTCGTCCTGTCGGCCACCGGCGCCCCGGACACCCCGCGTCCGGCCGTCCTCTACGGCTACGGCGGGTTCGACGTCGCCCTCACCCCCTCCTACTCGGCGCAGGCGCTGGCCTGGGTCGCCGCGGGCGGGGTGTGGGCGGTGGCCAACCTGCGCGGCGGCTCCGAGCACGGCGAGGAGTGGCACCGCGCCGGGATGCGCGAGCGCAAGCAGAACGTGTTCGACGACTTCGCCGCGGCCGGCGAGCACCTGGTCGCGCAGGGCTGGACGACGCACGCGCAGCTCGCGGTCATGGGCGGCTCGAACGGCGGGCTGCTGGTCGGCGCGACGCTCACCCAGCGCCCCGACCTCGCCGCCGGCGTCGTGTGCAGCGCGCCGCTGCTGGACATGGTCCGGTACGAGCGCTTCGGCCTCGGCCGCACCTGGAACGACGAGTACGGCACCGCCGAGGACCCCGAGGAGCTCGGCTGGCTGCTGGGCTACTCGCCGTACCACAACGTGCGCGAGGGCACGGCCTACCCGGCGACGCTGTTCACGACCTTCGAGTCCGACACCCGGGTGGACCCGCTGCACGCCCGCAAGCTCGCCGCGGCGCTGCAGGCGGCCACGAGCGGCGAGGCGCCGGTGCTGCTGCGGCGGGAGACGTCGGTGGGCCACGGCGCCCGGGCGGTGAGCCGCACGGTGGGCCTCGCGGCCGACCAGCTGGCGTTCCTCGCGGCGGCCACCGGGCTGTCCGGATGGGGCGCGGCGGGTGGCGGGGACGGCGCCGCGACCTGAGACGATGGGCGGTGATGACTGCCCTACCCTCCGTGACCGCCGCCGACTCCGGGCTGGCCGACTCGATGCCCGAGTGCGTCTCGGACCCGACGACGCTGTGCGCGAAGGTCTACGACCTGTCGGGGATCGACTGGCTGGCGAACAACGCCGAGGCGCTGATCGAGAAGCCGGCGCGGATCCTGCTGGTCCTCGTCGTCGCCTCCGTCGCCCGGTTCATGCTGCACCGCGCCATCCGGCGGCTCACCGACCGCACCGCCACCGGCGGGGTGCCCACGCTGCTGCGCCCGCTGCGCAACCGCGGGGCCGCCGGCCAGGTCATCGAGCAGGTCGCCGCCCGCCGCACCCAGCGCGCGGAGGCGATCGGCTCGGTGCTGCGCAGCGTCGCCTCGTTCGTGGTCATGGGCATCGCCGTCGTGCTGGTCCTCGGTGAGCTCGGCCTCGACCTCGCGCCGATCGTGGCCAGCGCCGGCGTCGTCGGCGTCGCGCTCGGCTTCGGCGCGCAGAACCTGGTCAAGGACTTCATCGCCGGGATCGGGATCATCCTCGAGGACCAGTACGGCGTCGGCGACGTCGTCGACCTCGGCGAGGCCAGCGGCACGGTCGAGGCGGTGGGCCTGCGCATCACCCGGCTGCGCGACGTCAACGGCGTCGTCTGGTACGCCCGCAACGGCGAGATCCTGCGCGTGGGCAACAAGAGCCAGGGCTTCGCGCAGGTCGTCATCGACATGCCGGTCGCGCACGACACCGACCTCGAGCGGTGCCGCACGGTGATGCAGGAGGTCGCCGACGCGATGTACGCCGAGGAGGAGTGGTCGGCGGTGCTGCTGGCCGAGCCGGAGTCGCTGGGCGCCGAGCAGATCACCGCCGCGGGCGTCACGATGCGGCTGCAGGTCCGCTCCACCAGCGCCGACCAGTGGCGGGTCGCCCGCGAGCTGCGGATGCGGCTGCAGGAGCGGTTCGCCACCGAGGGCATCCGCACGCCTCCCCCGCTGCTGGGCGCCACCACCGCGACCGGGACGGGCGTCCCGTGACCGGGGAGCCCGCCGCAGGGGACCGGCCCTCCTTCCGTGCGGTCTTCGCCGTCCGCGAGTTCCGGCCGCTGTTCGGCACCTACACGCTGTCGACGATCGGCGACGAGCTCGCCCGCGTCGCGCTGACCGTCCTCGTCTACCAGCGCACCGAGTCCCCGCTGCTCGCGGCGGTCACCTTCGCGCTGAGCTTCCTGCCCTGGGTGGTCGGCGGCCCGGTGCTCGCCACGGTCGCCGACCGCTTCCCGCGCCACCGCGTGCTGATCGTGAGCGACGTCGTCCGCGCCGTGCTGGTCGCGCTCATGGCCGTCCCGGGCATCCCGCTGTGGGCCCTGCTGGCGCTGCTGCTGGCCGTCTCGCTGTGCGCGCCGCCGTTCGAGTCGGCCCGCTCGGCGATCATGGCCGACGTCCTCGACGGCGAGCGCTACGCCGTCGCGACCTCGCTGACCAACACCAGCCTGCAGCTGGCCCAGGTGATCGGGTTCGTCGGCGCGGGCGCCCTCGTGGGCCTGCTCGACCCGTCTGCGGTGCTGCTGCTCGACGCCGCCACCTTCGCCGTCTCCGCGGTGTGGCTCTCGGCCGGCCTCGAGCGCCGCCCCGCGCCGGGCGGCTCCCCGGAGGGGCCGACGTCGGTGTGGCGGGAGACCGCCGAGGGCCTGCGGCTCATCCGCCGGATCCCGCGCCTGACGGCGATCATCGCGCTGCTGTGGCCCGGCGTGCTGTTCACCAACGTCGCCGAGGGCATCGCCGCGCCGCTCACCGACGACCTCGGCGGCGCGGCCCTGCAGCTCGGCGTCCTGCTCGCCGCCAACCCGCTCGGCCAGACCGTCGGCGGGCTGGTGGTGGCCCGCTTCCTCGGCACCGAGCGGGCCGGGCGGATGGTGCCGGGGCTCGTCGTGGCGTCCCTGGTGCCGGTGCTGCTGGCCGGGCTGGTCGCGCTGACGGCAGCGCCCGGCCGTGCGGCGTTCGTCACGGTCGTCGTCCTGCTGTTCGTCGGCGGGCTGGGGTGCAGCTGGCTGATCCCGCTCAACGTCGCCTTCGTGCAGGCGGTGCCGGCGGAGTTCCGCGGCCGCGCCTTCGGCGTCGCCGTCAGCGGTCTCTACGGCGTACAGGGCCTCGGCGCGCTCGGCGCCGGGCTGGCCGCCGAGCGGGTGCCGCCCGCCGCGGTCGTCGCCGTCGCCGGCGGGCTGGGCCTGGTCGCGGTCCTCCCCGGGCTGCTCGGGCTGGTCCGCACCCGACCCGGCGTGGCGGGCAGGCACCGGGCTGCGGGACCATCGGTGTCATGAGCGAGGCGAGCCGGTCCCTGCCCTCGGCGCGGACCTTCTACGACGAGGTCGGCGGCGAGCCGGTCTTCCGTCGGCTGGTCGCCCGCTTCTACGCCGGTGTCCGCAGCGACCCGGTGCTGGCGCCGCTGTACCCCCAGGACGACTGGGAGGGGGCCGAGACCCGGCTCCGCCGCTTCCTGGAGCAGTACTGGGGCGGCCCGACGACGTACTCGCAGGAGCGCGGCCACCCTCGGCTGCGCATGCGGCACGCCCCGTTCGCCATCGGCCCGGCCGAGCGCGACGCGTGGCTGCGGCACATGCGCGACGCCGTCGACTCCCTCGACCTGACCGCCGAGCAGGACGCGGCCCTCTGGGGCTACCTGACGATGGCGGCGCACAGCATGCAGAACCGCTGGCCCGACGACGCGCCCGGCGACCTCTCCCCCGCCTGAGCCCCGCCTCAGACCCTCGCCGCCCGCCGTCACCGACGCCGGTCAGGAGCGCGCCCGCACCCCCCGAGGAGTCCCGGTGACCTCCCCTGCCCCCGCCCCGTTCCGCCGCACCGACGCCGACTGGTGGCGCGACGCGGTCTTCTACCAGGTCTACATCCGCAGCTTCGCCGACGGCACGGGCGACGGCGTCGGCGACCTCGCCGGCATCCGCGCCCGGCTGCCGCACCTGGCCGACCTCGGCGTCGACGCGCTGTGGATCACGCCCTTCTACCCCTCGCCGATGGCCGACCACGGCTACGACGTCGCCGACCCGCGCGACGTCGAACCGGTGTTCGGCGACCTCGCCGAGTTCGACGCGCTGCTCGCCGAGGCGCACGCCGCCGGCATCCGCGTCACCGTCGACCTCGTGCCCAACCACACCTCCGACCGGCACGCCTGGTTCCAGGCCGCGCTGGCCGCGGGCCCCGGCTCGCCGGAGCGGGCGCGCTACCTGTTCCGCGACGGCCGCGGGCCCGACGGTTCCGAGCCGCCGAACAACTGGCCCTCGGTGTTCGGCGGGCCGGCGTGGTCGCGGGTCCCCGACGGCCAGTGGTACCTGCACATCTTCGCGCCCGAGCAGCCCGACCTGGACTTCACGCACCCGGAGGTCGTCGCCGACCTCGAGGAGACCATGCGGTTCTGGCTCGACCGCGGCGTCGACGGGTTCCGCATCGACGTCGCGCACGGCATGGCCAAGCCCGCGGGCCTGCCGGACATGCAGCCGATGGAGGACACCGGCCTGCTCGACGACCACGGCCCCGGCGACCTGCGCTTCGACCAGGAGGGCGTGCACGAGGTCCACCGCCGCGTCCGCGCCGTCCTCGACGGGTACCCGGGCACGATGGCCGTGGGCGAGGTCTGGGTGTCCGACGACGCCCGGCTGGCCCGCTACCTGCGCCCCGACGAGCTGCAGCTGGCGTTCAACTTCAAGCTGCTCACCGCCGACTGGGACGCCGACGACCTCCGCGACGCCGTCGTCCACTCGCTGGAGTCGGTGGCCGGGGTGCCCGCCCCCGCCTGCTGGGTGCTGTCCAACCACGACCGGCCGCGGCACGTCACCCGCTACGGCGGCGGCGGGACAGGCACCCGGCGCGCCCGGGCGGCCGCGCTGCTGCAGCTCGCGCTGCCCGGCGCGGCCTACGTCTACAACGGCGACGAGCTCGGCATGCCCGACGTCGACCTGCCCGACGAGGCGCTGCAGGACCCGATCTGGGAGCGGTCCGGGCACACCGAGCGCGGCCGCGACGCCTGCCGGATCCCGGTGCCGTGGTCGGGCGACGCGCCGTCCTACGGCTTCTCCACCTCCCCCGACACCTGGCTGCCGATGCCGGCGGGCTGGGCGCCGCTGACCGCCGAGGCGCAGGCCGCCGACCCCGGCTCGGTGCTCTCCCTGTACCGGGCGGCGCTGGCGCTGCGCCGCACCTCCCCCGCGTTCGACGGCGAGGCGCTGGAGTGGCTGCCGGCGCCCGAGCGGTGCCTGGCGTTCCGCCGTCCGGGCGGCCTGGTGTGCCTGGTGAACCTCTCCGCGGAGGCGGTCCCGCTGCCCGAGGGACGGGTCCTGCTGGCCAGCGAGGACGTCGCCGGGGGCAGCCTGCCGACGGACGCGGCGGTCTGGCTGGTCGCCTGAGGAAGGACCTCCCTGCCCCCCACCACTCGCGAGCTCGTGGCGGGCCCCTGCAGGGAGGCCGACTCGCCGTCCCGGGAGGCGCCCCCGGCCCACGCGGGTAGCATCCGATCCGGAACGGAGCGTCACGGGGGACGCTGTCACACGGTCCTCGACCCCTGGTCGGGTGACCTTCTCCGGGGGAGGCTCGCCCAGCCATGGCGCTGCTGCAGGTCGAGGGTCTGCGCAAGTCCTTCGGGGCCCGCCGGGTCCTGCGGGACGTCTCCTTCAGCGTCGACGAGGGCGAGGTCGTCGGGCTCGTCGGCACCAACGGGGCCGGCAAGTCGACCCTCGGCGACGTGCTGGCGGGCATCACCGCCGCCGACGCCGGCGCCATGACGCTGATGGGTCACCCGTACGCCCCGCTGTCCCCCGACGACGCCCGCCACCTCGGCGTCGGCGTCGTCCAGCAGCTCGTGCGGATCGACCCCGGGCTCACCGTCGCCCAGGCCGTCTTCCGCGGCACGCCGCAGGCCGGCCGGCCCCAGGCCGAGCTGCGCCGGCAGGCGCAGGTCCTGCTCGGCGAGGTGGCGCTCGACGTCGACCCCGACACCCTCATCGGCGACCTCCCGCACTTCGTGCACGGCCTGGTGGAGACCGCCCGGGTGCTCGCCGAGGACACCCGGATGGTCGTGCTGGACGAGGTGTCCGCGGCGCTGCTGCCGCTGGAGGTGTCCAGCCTGCACGCCGTCACCGGCCGGCTCAGCCGCCAGGGCCGCGGCGTCCTCTACATCAGCCACCGGCTGCCGGAGATGCTCGAGGTCGTCGACCGGGTGCTCGTGCTGCGCGACGGCCGGATCGCCCTGGACCGCCCCGCCGCCGACCTCGACCCGGTCCGCCTGGCCGCCGAGACCGTCGGCGAGCCGGTGTCCCTCCCGGCGCCCCGCGCGGCGTCGGCGGCCGCCCCGGAGCCGGCCGGCGCCGAGCCCGTGCCGACCGCCGCGGCGCCCGCGCGCACCTCCTCGCGGCTGGCGCCGTCGGACGAGGTGGCGCTGCGGGTGCGCAACCTGCGGGTGCCCGGCGCGGTGGAGGGCGTGGACCTCGTGCTGCGCCGCGGCGAGGTCATCGGCCTGACCGGCCACCGCTCCTCCGGCGTCCGCGAGATCGCCGGCGCCCTCAGCGGGGAGCTGCCCGCGATCACCGACGAGCTGGTGCTGCACGGCGAGGAGCGGTGCCTCGGCGAGGACGAGGCCGCGCTGCACCTGCCCGCCTACCGGCCCGACGACGACGCCTACGGGGTCGACCCGGGCGAGACGATCGCCCGCACCCTGAGCCAGGAGGCGTGGGGCGCGCTCACCGACGTGCGCAGCGAGATCGCCACCCTGCGCGGCGTCATCCGCACCGTGCACCAGCTCGACGTGAAGACGCTGAGCATCAGGACGATGTTCGGCGCGCTGTCCGGCGGCGACCAGCACAAGCTCGCGCTGGCCCGGTGGATGTCCTCGGCCCCGCGCGACGTCGTCGTGCTGCACGAGCCCACCCGCGGCCTCGACGTCCGGGCCCGCACCCAGGTGCGCAAGCTGCTCGACGAGGCCACCGCGGACGGCACGTCGGTGGTCGTCGTCTCGGTCGACCCCGACGAGCTCGCCGAGTGCTGCGACCGCGTCGGCATCGTCTCCGGCGGCCGCGTCGCGCGGTGGATCGACACGAACGAGCTCGCGCTCGACGCCGTCCGCGACCGCATCGTCGAGGCCGCCACCGCCGCCTGAGCGGCCGGGTCACCCCGCCCCGGCCGTCCCCTGCCCGGCGCCCTCCCCGGCCCCCGTCCGGGGAGAGCGCCGGTGGCGGGTCAGACGGCGACGGCGCCCGCGACGGCGCGCAGCTTGTGCCGGGCCAGCGCCAGGTTCCCGGTGACGCGGTTGAGCACCAGGTAGATGAACAGGCCGGCGTTGCCCTGGCCCTTGAGCACGTTGATCAGGTGGTACTGGCCGGCCAGCGTGATGAGGATGTCCTCGATCTCGTCCTTGAGCTCCAGGTCGGCGATCGTGCGGAGCTTGGCGCGGACCACGTTGGAGTTGCCCGCGGCCGCGACGTTGAGGTCGAAGCCGGGGGTGCCGCCGAAGGCGAGGGCCATGCCGCTGTCGATGTCGACGATGGCCGCGCCGCTGGCGCCGTCGATGGAGAGCAGGTCGGCGATGACGTTGTCGAGCTGTGCCACGGATGGGGCTCCTGTCGTTCTCGGAGGGGGACGCAGCGGAGCGCTGCGCACCGGGTCGGGGTGGGACCCGGGCCGGCCGGGAGGGCCGGCGGGGTGGTGCTGCGGGCCGGGCCGGGGCGGTGCCGCCGTCCCGTTCCGCGCCGCCCCGGCCGGAGCCGGGTGCGGAGCCTGACGCCTGGCCGGTACGGCGACGGCGGGACGGGCCGGTGCGGGGTCCCGGGACGGGGGTCCCGGCTGCGCCGCCGGGGCCGCCGGGGCCGCCGCCGGAGCCGGTGGCGGGCCCGGTGCCGGGGCCGCCGGCGGGAGCCCCTGCGGTGGTGCCGCCGGGCGCTCCTCCGGGACGGGCTGCGGGTCCGGCTCCGGCCGCGGGTCCCGGTCGGGGACCTGCGACCGCTCCGGCTCCTGCGGGTCCGCCGGGTCCACCAGGTCATGGCGTCCCCACGACCACAGCGATGCCCACCACCCGGTTGCCATGCCTGTGTTCCGCCTTCGCCGAGGGCCTTGCACCTCCCAGACAACACGTCCCGGGAGGGCCGGGCAAACCGGCGGGAGTATCTGCAGGTGAGCGCGCCGCCACCCACCGCGACGGCTCCGGGGACCCGCCGGAGGCCGTCCGCAGACCCCGCGGACACGCCCGCCCGGCCGCCGCCGCGGCGCCCTCCGGTACCTTCCGCCGGGAACTCGCGGGCCCGCCCGCCGCCTGTGGAGGAGACGCCGTGAAGACCCGGGACCTCGCCTACGTCGCCCTCTTCGCCGCGATCATCGCGGTGCTGGGGACCCTGCCGGCCATCCCCGTCGGCGCCGTGCCGATCACCGCCCAGACGCTCGGCGTGATGCTCGCCGGCGCCGTCCTGGGGGCCCGCCGCGGGTTCCTCGCCGTGCTCCTGTTCCTCGTGCTGGTCGCGGTCGGCCTGCCGCTGCTGTCCAGCGGGGCCGGCGGCCTCGCGCCCTTCGCCGGCCCGACGGCGGGGTACCTCTTCAGCTGGCCGTTCGCCGCGGCGCTGATCGGCTGCCTCACCGAGCGCCTGTGGGACCGCTACAACGTCGCCTGGGGCATGGCCGTCAACGTCCTGGGCGGCATGGTGCTCGTGTACGCGGTCGGCATCCCGGTGACCGCCGCCGTGCTGGACGCGCCGCTGTGGACGACGGCCGTCCAGGCCGCCGTCTTCCTCCCCGGCGACCTGCTCAAGGCGTTCGTCGCGGCCGCCATCGCCGACGTCGTGCGGCGCAGCTACCCGGTGATCGAGCGTCCGCGGCGGGCCGTCGGCAGCCGGTGAGGTTCCGCCGTCCCGGCGCGACCGGGGCGCCCGGCACCGCCGCCCCCGACGTCGCCGAGCCCGGCCGCGGCATCGAGCTGCGCGGCGTCGGCCACCGGTACGGCGAGCGGGTGGTGCTCGACGGCATCGACCTGACGCTCACCGAGGCGCGCGTGGGCGTCGTCGGGGCCAACGGGTCGGGCAAGTCCACGTTCGCCCGGCTGCTCAACGGGCTCGTGCTGCCCACGGCGGGCAGCGTCACCGTCGACGGCCTGGACACCCGCACCCAGGTGCGGGCGGTGCGCCGGCGGGTGGGCTTCGTGTTCCAGGACCCCGACGCGCAGATCGTGCACCCGACGGTCGCCGAGGACGTCGCCTACGGGCTGGAGAACCAGGGCGTGCCGCCCGCCGAGCGGGCCGCCCGCGTGGCCGAGGTGCTCGAGCGGTACGGCCTGGCCGGGCACGCCGACCACCCCGCCCACCTGCTGTCGGGCGGGCAGAAGCAGCTGCTGGCGATCGCCGGGGTGCTCGTCATGCGCCCGGCCCGGATCGTCTTCGACGAGCCCACGACGCTGCTGGACCTGGTGAACGCGCGCCGCGTGGCAGAGCTCATCGCGGGACTCGAGCAGCAGGTGGTCGTGGTGACCCACCAGCTCGACCTGCTCGCCGGCTTCGACCGGGTGCTCGTCGTCGACGGCGGGCGGGTGGTCGAGGACGCCGGGCCGGGCCCGGCGGTGGCCGCCTACCGCGCGCTCATGGCCGACCGGTGACCCTCGCCCTCTACGTCCCGCGGGGCAGCGTCGTGCACCGGGCGCCGGCCGGCGTGAAGCTGCTGTGCCTGGCGGCGCTCGCCGTCGCGCTGTTCCTCCTGCCGACGCTCCCCGCCGCCGGCGCCGCACTGGCGGCCGTGCTGGTCGTGGGGCTGGTCGTCGCGCGGCTGCCGGTGCCCGTCCTGGCCCGGCAGGCGTGGGCGGTGCGCTGGTGGCTGCTCGCGCTGCTGGTCGTGCACGCGCTGACCACCGACCTGCGCACCGGGGCGCACGTGGCCCTGCGGCTGCTCGCGCTCGTGCTGGCGGCGGCGGTGGTGACCGCGACGACGCGGGTGAGCGCGATGGTGGCGGTGGTCGAGCGGCTGTGCGGCCCGCTGCGCCTGGTCGGCGTGCGACCGGCGCGGATCGGGCTCGTGGTCGCGATGGCGCTGCGGTTCATCCCGGTGCTCGTCGAGCGCGCCGACCGGATCCGCGCCGCGCAGGCCGCCCGCGGCGGCTCGCCCCGCGGGCTGCGGGCGCTGCGGACGACGGTCGCCCCGCTGCTGGTGCAGGTGCTGCAGATGGCCCACGACGTCAGCGAGGCGCTCGACGCCCGCGGCGCCGACGACGACCCGCCCCGGCGCCGCCGGCGCCCGGCCCCCGCGGAGGCATCCCCGTGACCGTGACCGACATCTGGCTGACCGCCGAGGCCGCCGCCCCGATGCGCCGGGTGCCCGCCGCGCGGCTGGTCGTCGGGCAGGGGCTGGAGGGCGACCGCTACGCGCTCGGCGGCGGCACGTGGGCGCGCTACCCCGACCTGGAGAAGCAGCTGACGCTGATCGACGGCGCGGACGTCGCGGCGGTGGCCGCCGAGGTGGGCGTGCCGCTGACGCCGGGCGACACCCGCCGCAACCTCGTCACGGCCGGCGTCGACCTGCCCGCGCTGGTGGGCCGGTGGTTCACCGTGGGCGACGCGCTGCTGTTCGGCATGAAGCGCTGCCCGCCGTGCGCGCACCTGGAGCGGCTGACCGGCGCGCGGCTGGTGAAGGCGATGGTGCACCGGGGCGGGATCAACGCCGCGGTGTTCGCCGGGGCGGAGATCGCCGAGGGCGCCGACGTCCGGCCGGTGTCCGAGGAGGAGGCCGCCCGCCGCGGCGCGCCGACCGGTGCCGGCCGTCCGGTCCCGCGGCTGGTCGCCGGCTGAGACCTCGGCTCGGCGGCCGGCTCGGCGGCCGGCTCGGAACCCCGGTGCGCGCCGGTCCGTGGAACCGGTGTGGACACCCTCCGCACGCTGCTGAACCTGGTCTGGCTCGTCCTGCACGGCTGGGTGCTGGCGCTGGCCTACGCGCTGGCCGGCCTGATCGCCTGCGTCCTCGTCGTCACCATCCCGTTCGGCATCGCCGCGTTCCGGCTGGCCGGCTTCGTGGTCTGGCCGTTCGGGCGGACGACGGTGCGCGCACCCGGCGCCGGGGTGGTGTCGGCCGTGGGCAACCTGCTGTGGTTCCTCGTGGCCGGCTGGTGGCTGGCGCTGGTGCACCTCGCTGCGGGCGTCGTCTTCTGCCTGACGGTCGTCGGCATCCCGTTCGGCGTGGCCTCGTTCAAGCTGGCCGCCGTCGGGCTGTTCCCCCTGGGTAAGCGGGTGGTGGAGACGGCGCCGCCGCGCGACTGGATGCACGCCGGCGGCGGGGTGGTGCAGGCCGGCGCGTACCGCTGAGGCCTACTCCCCCGCCGCGGCGCCCGCCTCCGGCTCGTCGGCCCAGCGGAGCAGGAACTCCTTCTCGTCGGGGCTGAGCCGGCGCGGCCGGTCGATCGTGAAGTCGAACGGCACGAGCAGGGTGCTGCCGGTGACCGCCAGGCGCTCGTGGTCGAACACCTCGTAGTGGCAGGTGAAGGCGGCGGCCCGGATGCCCGACACCCAGATCTGCACGTCGAGCGGCCGGGCGGAGTACACCACCGGCCGCTTGTAGGAGATCTCGTGCGCGGCGACGACGGTGCCGCGGCGCAGCCCCGTCCGCTCCTCCAGCGAGGCCCGCTCGAAGAACAGCGCCACGCGGGCCATCTCGAAGTACTGCAGGTGGACGACGTTGTTGACGTGCCCGTAGGCGTCCATGTCCGACCAGCGCATCGGGACCTGCACCGTGAACCGCACGGTCCGACACCCTGCCGCACGGCGGGCGGCCCGTCGACGCGGCACCCCGCTCTACCGTCGGGAGCGTGGCCCCCTGGGACGACGGCACGCCGGGCGTGCTGGTGCTGCCGTCGGGGCGCCGCGCGCGCGGCCGCGGGCTGCGCCGCCCCTTGCCGGCGGGACCGGTGCCGCAGGTCGGGCTGTCCCTGCTCGGCCGGCCGCCGCCGGTCCTGCCCTGGGAGACCCGCTGGGTGCGCTGGCCGGACTTCCGGCTACCGGCCGACCCCGGCGCCCTGCGGGCGGCGCTGAGCGAGGTGTGGGAGCGGTCGGCGGCCGAGCGGGTGGAGGTCGCCTGCGGCGGCGGGACGGGCCGCACGGGGACGGCGCTGGCGTGCCTGGCGGTGCTCGACGGCGTCCGGCCGGAGGAGGCGGTGGCGTTCGTCCGCCGCGGCTACCGGGCCCGCGCCGTGGAGACGCGCCGGCAGGCCCGCCTCGTGGCCGCCTTCCGCCCCTGACCGGGCACGGGAACGCCGACGGCCCGGCCGGAGCACGTGCTCCGGCCGGGCCGTCGGTGAGGGACTGGAACGGCCCCGCTGCAGGGTCCCGCGCCGAGCGTGCGAGGCGTGGGGGGCAGTGGGGTCCTTCGTCAGTCGCGGGTGAGCTTGCGGTAGGTGGCCCGGTGCGGGCGGGCGGCCTCGGGGCCGAGCCGCTGCACCTTGTTCTTCTCGTAGTCGGCGAAGTTGCCCTCGAACCAGAACCACTTCGAGTCGCCCTCGTAGGCGAGGATGTGGGTGGCCACGCGGTCGAGGAACCACCGGTCGTGGCTGACCACCACGGCGCAGCCGGGGAACTCCAGCAGCGCCGACTCGAGGCTGGTGAGCGTCTCGACGTCGAGGTCGTTGGTGGGCTCGTCGAGCAGCAGCAGGTTGCCGCCCTGCTTGAGCGTCAGGGCCAGGTTCAGCCGGTTGCGCTCACCGCCGGACAGCACGCCGGCCGGCTTCTGCTGGTCCGGGCCCTTGAACCCGAAGGCCGCCACGTAGGCCCGGGACGGCATCTCGACGTTGCCGACCTTGATGTGGTCCAGGCCGTCGGAGACGACCTCCCACAGGGTCTTCTTCGGGTCGATGCCGCTGCGGCTCTGCTCGACGTAGGAGACCTTGACGGTCTCGCCGACCTTGATCTCGCCGTCGTCCGGCTTCTCCTCGCCGACCAGCATCTTGAACAGCGTGGTCTTGCCCGCACCGTTGGGGCCGACGACGCCGACGATGCCGTTGCGCGGCAGCGTGAAGGTCAGGTCGTCGATGAGGAGCCGGTCCCCGAAGCCCTTGGTGAGGTCGTGGGTCTCGACGACCACGTTGCCCAGCCGGGGGCCCGGGGGGATCTGGATCTCCTCGAAGTCGAGCTTGCGGTACTTCTCGGCCTCGGCGGCCATCTCCTCGTAGCGCTGGAGGCGGGCCTTGCTCTTGGCCTGCCGGGCCTTGGCGCCGGAGCGGACCCACTCGAGCTCCTCGGCGAGGCGCTTCTGGCGCTTGGCGTCCTTGGCGCCCTCGACCTTGAGCCGCGCGGCCTTGGTCTCGAGGTAGGTCGAGTAGTTGCCCTCGTAGGGGTAGGCCCGGCCGCGGTCGAGCTCGAGGATCCACTGGGCGACGTTGTCGAGGAAGTACCGGTCGTGGGTGACGGCGACGACGGTGCCGGCGTACTTCTCGAGGTGCTGCTCGAGCCACGCGACGCTCTCGGCGTCGAGGTGGTTGGTGGGCTCGTCGAGCAGCAGCAGGTCGGGCGCCTCGAGCAGCAGCTTGCACAGCGCGACGCGGCGGCGCTCACCACCGGAGAGCACGGTGACGTCGGCGTCGCCGGGCGGGCAGCGCAGCGCGTCCATGGCCTGCTCGATGCGGTTGTCGAGCTCCCAGCCGTCGTTCTGCTCGATGACCTCCATGAGCTCGCCCTGCTCGGCCAGCAACGCGTCGAAGTCGGCGTCGGGCTCGCCCATCGCCGCGCTGACCTCCTCGAAGCGGGTCAGCGCGTCGCGCAGCGGCTTGACCGCCTCCTCGACGTTGCCGCGCACGTCGAGCTCCTCGTTGAGCGGCGGCTCCTGCAGCAGGATGCCGACCGTCGCCTCGGGCGCCAGCGACGCGTCGCCGTTGGAGGGCTGGTCGAGGCCGGCCATGATCTTGAGGACGGTCGACTTGCCGGCGCCGTTCGGGCCGACCACGCCGATCTTGGCGCCGGGCAGGAAGGACAGCGTGACGTTGTCCAGGATGACCTTGTCGCCGTGCGCCTTGCGGGCACGGGCCATGGTGTAGATGTACTGAGCCACTGGGCGTTCGAGCCTTCCGTCGGTGCGCGGGTGTCCATTCGCGGCAAGCGCGCGGAGGGGCGGGCCGGCGCTCCGTCCGGCCCGGCCCCCGTGCGTTCTCGGTCCCGATCCTCCCAGTTCGCGGGCGGCTAGTGGAGAGCCGGTTCCGGCAGGGCGTCGGGCGCCGCGCCGGCCGCGGACGAGTCGGGGTCCAGCTCGTACAACGGCTCGGAGGGGCCGGAGTAGTCCCGGCCGTCCGTCTCCTCGTCGGGCACCTCGTCGAGCTCGTCCCGCAGCGCCTGGTCCAGGGGCTCCTCCACCGGGAGCGCGGCGGGTGCACTGCGCTGCGTCTTGCGGAACTCGGCCGTGCCCCGGCTCAGGTCGAGGCCGACGGCCCGGGCCTTGATCCGCGGTCGACTGCCCCGGCCCTTCTCGGTCTCCCACTCCTCGGTGCGCAGGAGGCCGCGGACGACGACCGGGTCGCCCTTGCTGACGCTGGCCGCCACGTTGGCGCCCAGCTCGTTCCAGCACTCGACGTCGACGAAGAAGCTGGACCCGTCGACGTAGGTCCCGGTGGCCTGGTCGTAGCGGCGCTCGGTGGCGGCGACGCGGAAGTTGGTCACGGCCCCGCCCTGCGTGCGGACGCGGCTGGGCGAGGCGACGACGTTGCCGGTGACGGTGATCTCGGTGGCGCTCACGGTGCTCCTCGGGGGTCTCGTGGCCGGCGCGGTGCCGGTCCGCCGACGACCCTGGGCCCGGTGGCCGCCCACGGACGGCGACCGCGGCCGGCTGTGGACGCGGCGGCGCCTGTGGACGCCGCATCCGCGGAACGTCACCCCGCCGTGCCGCGGCGCACACGGGCACCGCGGGAGGTGTCATCATCGGCGACCGAGCGCCCGTAGCTCAGCGGATAGAGCAGGTGCCTTCTAAGCACTTGGTCGCAGGTTCGATCCCTGCCGGGCGCGCGATCCCTCGAGAGTGGGGTCCCCGCTTGCCCTCCCCTCAACTCCGGAACCACATCGGCCGATGTCCTGGGCGACGACGGACCGGCGCAGGAGGCACGGGGATGACGACGGCGGAGCGAACCGACATGACTGGCAGCTGGTTGCCCTGGTGGCGTCGGGTGCTCTGCCAGCAGGACTTCGTGAAGGCGGTCGTACTCGGCGCACGCAAGACGGGGAAGACGACGTTCTTCCGGGCGCTCGCCGAGCAGCCCGCCACCACCGACCCGGTGCCGCACAAGGTCGTGTACTGGCCGGTCAGGCGTGTGGCCCGCCGCCAGACCACGACCGAGGTGCGTGCCGCCCTCTGGCGCCTCCTGGGCGTCGACGCGACGCAGGAGCAGGAGGTCGCGGACGACCCCGGGTTCCTCTACGAGTACATGCTCAACGAGGCGATGCAGGCGGCCGGTGCCCCGATCACCCTGGTCGTGGACGACTGGGACGGTGCACTCGACGCCGGTGGTAGCGCAGTGCCCGACGCCTGCTACGAGGTCCTCGACGAGTTGTGCCGGTACGTCGCGCTGACCCAGCGCTCGGTCCGCGGCGAGGGCCCCCGCTTCGGACTCGTCCTGCTGACCTCCCTTCCCGAGGCCGAGGACCTGAAGGTGTTCGCCCGCGAGGTCCAGCGACCGGCGTTCGAGCGCCTGTCCGGACTGGTCTGTCGCAACTTCGACCCGGAGGTCTTCCCCCACCTGACCGACGGCGACGCCCGAGGCCTCCTCCGTGACCGGGGACTGACGGACGAGGACGCCGACCGGGTCCTCGTCGACTGCGGCGGATGGCTGGGCCTGCTCGAACTCGCCGCGGAGGCGGCCGAGGCGGAGGGCGGCTGGACCCCTGAGGCGCGCCGCCGCGTCTCCGAGGAGACGCTGCCGTCCCTCCTGCGGACCTCGCTGTACCCGGTGCTCGCCCGCCGCGCCGCGACAGGCAGTAGCCGTCAGTCCGGCGCTGACTACCTGGCCAGGCGACTGGGCGCCGAGCAGGGTGACCGTTTCGGTTTCCCGCACGGTGTGGACGGCTCCCGCTTCCCGGCGGTCATCGCAGGCCACCGCCTGCGGAGGTACCTGGTCGTGGACACCGAGAACCTGATCATGGCCTATGAGCGGGACATGACCGCCCGTCCGGCCGTCTACGGGCACCAGCGCCTGCGCACGTGGTTGCCGGCGGCACTGCGGCCGGTGATCGAGGAGCTGGCTGCCGGTGACCCACGGACCGGGATCCCGACCGCCGAGGTCGTCCTCGTGGGACGCAGCCGGGAACGGATCGCCGAGGGATTCGGTGCAGATGCGCCCGGTCGGCGACTGTACGTGGACGCCGGCAGTCAGCGCCCGTCCAGGAAGGACGGTACCGACGACCTGCTCCTGAGCTCCTGGATCGCGCAGCGTGAGGTGGAGGCGCCGCACACCGAGTTCTTGCTCCTCAGCGGTGACCAGGACGCTCCCGTGGCCCTGCGTTCCCTGGTGCGGAATCTCGTGATCTGCACGCCCTGGAGAGCTGCTGGCGTGCTGACGGACAACGACCTGCCGGAGGGGTGGTCGCTGCGCCAGCGCTGCCTGTACGGGCTGCCCGAGCCCGAGCGCTGGGACAGCTGGGCCGACGCCCAGGCCGCCCGCCGGCAGGGTGCGGGAGCCCGCGCGTGACCCCGCCCAGGCGTGGCAACGGATTCAGCTACAAGATCCCGTTGGCATCGGCGATGGGGGGCACGGGACATGCAGTCGCCCGGGTCACGGACGGCGTCGTCACCGTCGTCTCCCCCTGGCACCCCCGCTTCGAGGGACAGCCCACATCCGCGCTCAAGCCCTGGCAGGTCACCCAGGTCGTCGACCGGGCGCCGCAGCTGCCCGAGCTCCCGGTGGGGACCTGGATGGCCACCGGCCGGCGCCCCGACCGAGAGCTGACCTGCGCAGAGCCCCTGTCCCGGTTGCTCGAGGACCCTGCGTGGCGAGAGCCCGGGCCGACCACCGCCGTCCACGCGGCGGTACGTCGTGGCTCTGCCCGAGGGGTGGTGTACGACCGCGGTGTCCCTGCGGCATCCGCAGCGGACGCTGCCCTGGAGCTCGTGCAACTCCTCATGGCGCTCGCACCCAAACACGAGACGGTCCAGCGCCTGCTCGGTGCTCTGCTCGACGGGATGCACCTGTCGGGGAGTTCGACGGCCACGGGCCAGGTGGCACCGCGCCTCTGGGAGCGGTCGGCGGCGCTCTGCGAGCCGGACGACTGGTTCGCCCTCCACCGGACGGCCGACGGCGAGACCGTCCTGCTCCCCGGCGCCGCCATCCCCGCCCGACGCGACGACAAGATCCCCACGGCGGGAGCGCTGGCGGCGTTGCTGGAGGCCAGCCGGGACGACGCGCCCGACGAGGACGGCGTCTGGGCCCGTACGTCTGACGGCGCCTGGTCCAGGGTCCAGGACGCCACGGCCCGGATCGCGCGCAATAGCAAGGGCTGGGAGGTCACCGGACCCGATCGGCGCGAACCGGTGGACGGCCTGGTCCTCGTCGACGGCGACCGCCGGCTGCGTTTCCCCGCCCACACCGATCTCGGCGACCTGTTCGGTGAGCTCAACCGGCGTACGACCGGGATGCCCGAGCCGATGCGGGTCCGCACCGTACGACTCGGTCCGGTCGACGCGACCAACTGGGTCGGCATCCGCGGTGCGGAGGCGCGGACCCGGGACCGCGCCGTCGCACTCGTCGGCGAGCGGGCCGGGACCCCGGACGAGTCAGCCGCCCGCACCGTGGTCGGCGAGATCACGCGGCCCGGCAGCTGGGCCTTGCGCCGCGACACCCTCCGCCGGCTGGCAGGTCGCGTGGGCGTGGCCGACCTCGAGCGCGTCCGGCACGGCCGGCAGGCCGTGGCCCTCCTGCTCGTCGAGAACGAGATCGAGCGGCGGGTCGCCGGCGAGCCCGGCGACACGGTCTGCTTCGCCGACGCCCTCACCGCCTTCGCTGCCGACCGTGCGCGGGCCACGCGAGAGACGAACGCCATCGCCGTCAACCGGATCCGGAACCTCGTCGAGAGCTGGCTGACCGGTCAGCCGCGCGGGGTGAACGACACCGGCCTGCGCCTGCGGGAGTCGGCCGTCGCGGCGGACGCGGACGCCTGGGAGCAGTTGTGCACCGCCGCGCCCTGGGTGGCCTGGCTGGCGCCCGAGGACGACGGGCTGGCGGTCGCCCTCACGGCCGCTGGGATGGTCGACGTCCTCACGGTGCTGCGTCCCCGCCAGGTGCTGGAGCGCATCCAGACCGCGGGGACCGTGGGGTGGCGGCTCGTGGTGGCGCCACTCCCCGCGCGCTGGTCGGCGGTGTACCGGATCACGGACGCAGCCCCGTCCCTCGCCGAGCTCGACGGCCTCGCCGCGAGCGTCGAGACGCTGCTCGGCGACCCCGCAGAGACCGCTCGGCGCGCGCAGGAACACCGGCTGAGCCCTCCTCTCCAACACGTCCTCGACGAGCGAATGGGTCAGGAGAGCGCCGACCAGGCCGGCCTCGACGACCTGCTGGTCGTCCACGACCAGGGCGGCACTGCACGGGTCGTGCTGGTCAACCGGTCCCCCCGCGGACGGCTGCCCCTCGTGGTCGACGGGGAAGCGGTGACGCTCGGGCCGTTCGCCGCGGGCCACGCGCGAGCCACCGGCTACGTGTCCCTGCCGTTGGCGACGGCCGCGACGCTCGAGGTCTCGGTCGGGGCTGACACCCGCACCCTGGTGCTGCCCGACACGCGTCTGGACCCGCCGGTCAGCGTGACGGCGAGCGACATCCCGACCGAGCTGTTCCGGGGCAGGGCCGAGGAGCTGGCGGTGCTGAGCTCGACGCTGGAGGGACCGGGACCGCGGGTCGGCAGCCTCGTGCACGGCACGCGCCGGGCCGGGAAGTCGACGCTGGCGAACGAGTTCAGCAGGCGCGGGGAGCGCGGCGCCGTCTGGCTCGACCTCGGGGACACACCGACCACGGTCGCCGACTTCGGCGGCTGGCAGGCATCGGTCACGCGGCAGCTGCGCCGCAGCGTCCGGCGCCACCTGGGACTCACCCTCCCCGCGGAGACGACCGACCTGGTCGAGCTCCTGCAGGACCTCGACGACGCGCTCGACGGCGGTCCGCCGGTCCCCGTCGTCCTCGACGAGCTCGATGTGCTGCTGCTGCCCGAGCAGGGCAGTGACGGCCGCCGGACGGCCGGCCGGCTCGGGGCACAGACCTTCACCAACCTGGCGCTGGTGGGCACGGTGCAGCGGTTCCACCGCAGCGTCCACGAGTTCAAGATCTGGCAGTCGGTGCACTGCCCGGCCGACCTCACGTGGTCCGACGGCGTCAGCTACTTCCTCGGCCCACTCGCCGACGACGGCGAGGGGCTGACCGTCCGGGGACTGTCGCGCGCCGCCGTCTCGCCGCGCGACTTCGCCGAGCAGGTGCACCCCGTCACCGGTCTGCGGCCCTACTTCTGGGCCCAGCTCCGCTACCGGCTCGAGGGCGAGGTCCGCGCGGACCCCGGGGCGCCCCGCCTGTGCGGAACCGGGTCGATCCGGCGGCACCTGGAGACCCTGGCCACCGCGGACCCGCACCTGTCGCTGGTCCTCGACACCGACACGGAGCTGACGGCGGAGGAGCGCCGACGTCAGGACCGCTTCAGCGAGGGCGAACGACGCATCCTGTGCCTGTTCGCGCAGACCACCGGCGCCCGGCTGGACATCGGCCTGGAGTCCGCGCTGGAGGCCGGCGGCCAGGCAGCGGTGGACGAGCTGCTGGACCGGGACTACCTGACCTGGGGGCGGCCGGGCCACGAGCTGCGGACCGCGGTCCCGGTGTACCTGCAGTACCTGCGGGCCCACGTGACCGACCTGCTCGCCGTGACGCCGGACGCCCCGAGGCTGGTGCCGGTGGAGGCCTGAGCCGGGCCACTTGTCGTCGCGTGCAAGTGACGCCGAAGGTCGCCGCAAGTGGCGCGCGGCACCGTGCTCCCGAGCACCCGGGAACGGTCCCGGGCCCGATCGAGGAGCCGGACATGACCCAGGTCCACGACCCCCGCTACAGCGCCCAGCCGTACGCCGCCCAGGCCCCGCAGGGACACGGTCCCTACGCCCCGCCGCCGTTCCCGGCGCCCGGCTTCGGCGCCCCGGCCCAGCAGCCGAGGAAGAAGCGCACCGGCGCGATCGTCGGCAGCGTCGTCGCCGTCCTCGTGCTCGCCGGCCTCGGCATCGGCGCCTTCCTGCTCTTCGCCCCGCGGGTCCTCGACACCGCCGAGGCCGAGCGCGAGATCGCCTCGCTGGCACAGGAGCAGGTGGGCGTCACGCTGACCGACGTCAGCTGCCCCGACGACGTCGACCTCGCCGCCGGCACCGTCACCACCTGCACCGGCTCGCTCGAGGGCCAGGACGTCACCTTCACCGTCGAGCAGACCGACGACGAGGGCAACGTGACCATCGAGAGCGACCAGGTCTACGTGCCGGTGGCCGACGTCGAGGCGCTGCTGACCGACCAGTTCGCCACCGAGGCCGGCCTGACCGTGACCTCCACCTGCGACGCCGGCGAGCGCACCGTCCTGGTCGCCGCCGACGGCCTCCAGCTGACCTGCACCGTCGCCCTCACCGACGACCCGGCCGACACCGGCGAGGTCCTCGCCAACGTCGACGCCGCGGGCAACGTCACCTTCGACGCCTCCTGACCGGCCGCCCACCCCGGCGCCCCCTGACCCCGGGCACCGCGACACCTCCTCCCACACACGAGTGGCCCGGGACCGCACAGGTCCCGGGCCACTCGTCCGTGCGCAGGCTCAGCGGGAGGGCGTCCAGCCGATCGCCGGGGCGACGTGCCGGGCGATGTTCTCCAGCAGCGCGGCGTTGTACTCGACGCCGAGCATGTTCGGCACGGTGATGAGCAGGGTGTCGGCCTCGCGGACGGCGGCGTCCTTGGCCAGCTCCTCGGCGACCTGGTCGGGCTCGCCGGCGTAGCTGCGACCGAAGCGGGCGCGCACCCCCTCCAGCAGGCCGACCTGGTCGGAGGAGCGGCGCTCGTCGCCGAAGTAGACGCGGTCGAGGTCGGACACGATCGGGACGACGCTGCGGCTCACCGAGACCCGCGGCTCGTGCTCCCAGCCGGCCTCGGCCCAGGCGGCGCGGTAGCGGGCGATCTGCTCGGCCTGCAGCTCGTCGAAGGGCACGCCGGTGTCCTCCGACAGCAGCGTCGAGCTCATCAGGTTCAGGCCCTGGCGGGCCGCCCACTCCCCCGTGGCGCGGGTGCCGGCGCCCCACCAGATGCGCTCGGCCAGACCGGGCGACTGCGGCTGCACGGCCAGCCGGCCGCGGGCGCCGCCGGTCATGCCGGGGTCGGCGTCGACGACGGTCGCGCCGCGCACCGCGGCGAGGAACAGCGCCGTCTTCTCCCGCGCCAGGTCGGCGTCGGTGGCGCCGTCGGGCGGGACGTAGCCGAACGCCTCCGAGCCGCGCAGCGCCGTCTCCGGTGACCCCCGGCTCACGCCGAGCTGCAGGCGACCGTCGGCGAGCAGGTCGGTGGCCGCGGCCTCCTCGGCCATGTACAGCGGGTTCTCGTAGCGCATGTCGATGACGCCGGTGCCCAGCTCGATGCGCGAGGTCCGCGCCGCCATCGCCGACAGCAGCGGGAACGGCGAGGCCAGCTGCCGGGCGAAGTGGTGCACCCGGACGAAGGCGCCGTCGAGGCCGAGCTCCTCGGCGGCGACGGCGAGCTCGACGGTCTGCACCAGCGCGTCGCGCGCGGTGCGCACCCGCGAGCCGGCGATCGGCTGCCAGTGACCGAAGCTCAGGAACCCGATCCTCTTGTCCACGCCCCGCACCAGCGCGAGAGGCGGGGCGGATGTTCCCGATGGGACGGCGTCGTCACCCGATGTGACCAGGCGACCACGACATTCCGAGGGCGGGTTCCGTCACTCCGGCGGCGACGTCGGAGAGGCTGTCCGGGTGACTCTCAGCGCCCCCCACGTGCCGCGGCCCCGGGCCGACCAGCCCGGCGAGCGCGGCAGTGCACCGGCGGGGACGAGGCTGCGGGCCATCGACACGCTGCTGGCCGACCGCGGCCAGATGTTCCGGGCCCTGTTCCTCTCCTCCCCCGTGCCCAAGGCCCTCGTCGACCTCGACGGGCACCTCCTGGTCGTCAACGACGCGCTGTGCGCGCTGGCCGGCCGCGGGATGGACGACATGGTCGGCCGGCACGTCGACCTGCTGGCCCACCCCGACGACGCCCCCCTGCCCGACGCCCCGGCCGCCGGCGAGGACGGCGCCCTCGACCCGTGGCTGCGCCAGGACGGCGAGCGCCGCCTGCGCCGCGCCGACGGCACCGAGCTGTGGGTCCAGCAGAGCCACGACGTCGTCCACCGCAGCTCCGGCGAGCCGCAGTTCGCCGTCCTGTCGCTGGTCGACGTCACCGACCGCCGCCGGGCCGAGGAGGACCTGGTCCGGCGGGCGTTCACCGACCCGCTGACCGGCCTGCCCAACCGGCGCGCCCTCACCGACCGGCTCGCCCACGCCCTCGCCCTGTCCCGCCGCCGCGGGCTGCAGGTGGGCCTGGTGCACCTCGACCTCGACCGGTTCCAGGCGGTCAACGACACCCTCGGCACCGAGGCCGGCGACCAGCTGCTCAGCCAGGTCGCCGACCGGCTGCGCTGGAGCACCCGCGTCGAGGACACCGCCGTGCGCCTCGGCGCCGACGAGTTCCTCATCCTCGCCGAGGACGTCGAGGACCTCGACGGGCTGCGCGCGCTCGCCGACCGGCTGCTCGCCGTCCTCGACGACCCGTTCCAGCTCGGCGGCCGGGAGATCGTGCTGTCGGCCAGCGTCGGCCTGACGCTGGGCTCCGACGTCGCCCCCGACGACCTGCTGAAGCAGGCGCACAGCGCGATGACCCGCGCCAAGCGCGACGGCAGCCAGGGCCGCATCGAGGTGCACGACGGCGGCCTCACCGAGGACGAGGTCGACCTGCTGCAGCTGGAGACCGACCTGCGCCGCGCGCTGGAGGAGGACGAGCTCCGGCTCTTCTACCAGCCGATCGTCTCCCTCGCCGACGAGACGCTGCTCGGCTACGAGGCCCTCATCCGCTGGCAGCACCCCACCCGCGGGCTGCTCCCGCCGGGCGCCTTCCTCGACGCCGCGGAGAACAACCGGCTGACGTCGAAGCTGGGCGCCTGGGTGCTCCGCCGGGCCTGCACCGACGCCGCCGGCTGGCCGGCCGGGCTGCGGGTGCACGTCAACGTGTCCGCCCGGCACCTGGCCGAGGAGGGCTTCAGCGCGCTGGTGGCCGACGCCCTCGACGAGTCGGGCCTGCCGCCGGAGCGGCTGGAGCTGGAGATCACCGAGTCGACGGCGCTGTTCGCGGCCGAGGCCACCCTGCAGGCCGTGCAGGAGGTGACCGAGCGGGGCGTCACGCTGGCGCTCGACGACTTCGGCACCGGCTACTCGGCGATCACCGCGCTGCACCGGCTGCCCATCCATACGGTGAAGATCGACCGGTCGTTCGTCGCCGGGGTGGTCCGCGAGCCGTCGTCGGCGGCGCTGGTGCAGGGCCTGCTGCAGCTGGGCCAGGGCATGGGCCTGCAGGTCATCGCCGAGGGCATCGAGGACCTCGACCAGGCCGAGTGGCTGCGCCGGCACGGCTGCGCCATGGCCCAGGGCTACGCCTTCGGCCGGCCCGCGCCGCTGCCCAGCCGCGCCGACACCACGTCCGCCGAGGTCATCGTGGGCAAGGCCGCCGAGGAGGCCGCCGCGGTGCTCGAGGCGGTCACCGGTGAGCTGGAGGCCGTCGTCGCCGAGGACCTGCCGGTGGCCGGGAGCGACGGCATCGACCTCATCGCGCTCGAGGACGACGACCTGCCGTTCCCGCCGCGCCCGTTCCTCAAGGTCGTCGACGACACCGACGAGCCCGAGGACGAGCCCCGCGCCTGAGGCTCAGGCGCGGGGCAGCGCCAGCGGCACCGGCCGCTTGGGCGCACGCCCGTCCCCGGAGGACCGCCCGCGCACCCGGCGGGCGATCCACGGGGCGACGAACCCGCGCACCCACGCCGCCTCCTCGGCCAGCGCGGCCCGCAGCGCGCGCGGCGGGGCCGGGGGCAGCGGGGTGCGCCAGTCGTCGTCGCCGGTCACCGGCACGCCGAGGGCGGCGGCCGCGGCCCGGGCGATCCGGCGGTGCCCCTCGGCGGTGAGGTGGATGCGGTCGCTGTCCCAGAGGCGCCAGTCGAGCAGCCAGCCCGCGCCCCACTGGTCGAGCACGACGGCGCCGTGCCGCGCCGCGATCGACCACAGCGAGGCGTTGAACACCGCGACCCGGCCGCGGGTGCGCCGGATGATCGGCGTGAGCCGCGGGTCGACGCCGGTGGCCAGCAGCACGTCGGCGCCGTCGGCGCGGAAGCCGGCCACGGCCTCCTCCAGCGCGGCGGCCAGCCGGTCGGGGTCGGCGCCCGGGCGGAGCAGGTCATTGCCGCCGGCGACCAGGCTGACCAGGTCGGGCCGGGCGGCGCGGGCCACCGGGACCTGCTCGGCGAGCACCTGGGGCAGCAGCCGGCCGCGGATGGCGAGGTTGGCGTACTCGACGTCGTGCGGCGCCGCCGCGGCCAGGTGCCCGGCCAGCCGGTCGGCCCAGCCGCGGTACTCGCCGGGGCGGTCGGGGTCGGGGTCGCTCAGCCCCTCGGTGAAGGAGTCGCCGAGGGCGACGTAGCGGCGCCAGGAGGTGCGGGACGGTGCGGGCACGCCCCCACCTCAGCACGCGCCCCCGGCCTCACCCGCGCCAGGTCTCGAGCAGCCGCAGCCAGATCTCGCTGACCGTCGGGTAGGCCGGCACCGCGTGCCACAGCCGGGCGATCGGCACCTCCCCGACGACGGCGATGGTGGCCGCCTGCAGCAGCTCGGCGACCGCCGGGCCGACGAAGGTGACGCCGAGCAGCACCTCGCGCTCGGTGTCGACGACGGCGATCGCGGTGCCCTCGTAGCCGTCGGCGAACAGCGAGGCGCCGGCGACCGAGCCGATCGGGTACTCGACGACCCGGTGCGGCAGGCCGGCCTCGCGCGCCTGCGCGCTCGTCAGCCCGACGCTGGCCACCTGCGGGTCGGTGAAGACGACGGCGGGGGTGGCGGCCCGGTCGGCGGTCGCGGTGTACGGCGACCAGTCCTCGACGGCCACCTGCTCGCCGCGGGCGCGGGCGACGATGGCCGCCGCGGCCTGGCGGGCCTGGTACTTGCCCATGTGGGTGAGCTGGCGGCGGCCGTTGACGTCGCCGACGCCGTAGAGCCAGGGCAGCCCGCGCACCTGCAGCGTGTCGTCGACGTCGAGGTACTCCCCCGGCTCCAGGCCGACGGTGTCCACGCCGATCGCCGTGGTGCGCGCCTGCCGGCCGGTGGCGACCAGCACCTCCTCGCCGCGCAGCTCCTCGCCGCCGACGGTGAGCACGACCTCGTCGCCGTCGCGGCGGGCGGCGGTGACGTCGGCGTCGAGGCGGACGTCGACGCCGCGGTCGCGCAGCGAGGCGAGCACCGCGTCGCCGGCCTGCGGCTCGGCGCCGGGCAGCAGCCGGTCGCCGCGCTGCAGCAGGGTCACGGTGGACCCGAGCGCGTTCCAGGCGAAGGACATCTCGCAGCCCACGTAGCCGCCGCCGATCACGAGCAGCCGGCGCGGGGCCTCCTTGGCGCTGGTGGCCTCGCGCGGGGTCCACGGCTGCACGTCGGGCAGGCCCTCGACCGGCGGGACCGCGGCCTCCGAGCCGGTGCACACGGCGACCGCGTGCCGGGCGGTCAGCCGGGTCTCGGTGCCGTCGTGGCCGGTGACGACGACGGTGCGCTCGCCGTCGAGCCGGGCGGTGCCGCGCAGCAGGTCGATGCCGGCGCCCTCGACCCACCGGACCTGGCCGGCGTCGTCCCAGTTGCTCGTGAAGGAGTCGCGGCGCTCGAGGGTGGCGGCGACGTCCTGCTCGCCGGTGACCGCGGCGGCCGCGCCCTTGACCGCGCGCGCCTCCTCGATCGCCTCCGTGCCGCGCAGCAGCGCCTTGCTGGGCATGCACGCGTAGTAGGAGCACTCACCGCCGACGAGGTGCTCCTCCACCAGCACCGCGCGGAGCCCCCCGCGGACGACGACGTCGGCCACGTTCTCGCCGGTGGACCCGGCACCCAGCACGACGACGTCGTAGGTCTTCTCATCTGCGCTGCTCACGGGCCCATCCTGGCCGGTGTGGTCGACTGGCCGCATGCCCGTGTCGCCCTCCGAGTTCAGCGCCGCCCTGCGCCAGTACGCGGCGGGGGTGGGGCTGCTGACCGTCCGCGACGACATCGACGACGTCGGCACGACCGTCACGTCGGTGACGAGCGTGTCCGCCGAGCCGCCGCTGGTAGCCGTCGGGCTCACCGCGGACGGGTACCCGGCGGAGGTGCTCGAGGCGGTCGGCACGTGCGCGCTCACCGTGCTCGCGGCCGGGCAGGCGATCCTCGCCAGCCGGTTCTCCTCGGCCGGCCGGCCCTCGGCGCGCCACCTGCTGGAGGGCGTGCCGTGGTCGCGGGCGCCGCACAGCGGGGCGGTGGTGCTCGACGGCGGCGTCGTCGGCCTGGACTGCCGGCTCGACCGGCTGGTGGAGGCCGGGGACCACGTGCTCGCGCTGCTCGCCGTCGAGGGCGTGCCCGTGCTGCGGGAGGACGCCGCTCCCCTGCTGCGGCTGCGCGGCCGGTACGTCGACGCCCCTCCGGGCCACTAGCGCTACAAGGGCCCTGACGAGTCGCGTGACCTGGGACACAGGCGCTCTCCGGCGCGGGCAGGTCTAGCGTCGGGGGCGATGAGCGAGCCGCAGACCACCGTGCCGTCCGCGCTCCGGCGCGCCCTCGCGCGCGCCGAGCGGGGGGTGACCCTCGACGCCGGCGAGGCGGAGACGCTGCTGTCGGCGAGAGGCCTGGGGGACGGCGAGCCGCTCGACCGGCTGCTCGCCGCCGCCTCCCGGGTGCGCGACGCCGGCCTGGCCTCGGCCGGCCGCCCCGGCGTCGTCACCTACAGCCGCAAGGTGTTCATCCCGCTCACCCACCTGTGCCGCGACCGCTGCCACTACTGCACGTTCGTGACCACGCCGGGGCAGCTGCGCCGGGAGGGGAAGGCGCCGTTCCTCTCCCCCGACGAGGTGCTCGACATCGCCCGGCAGGGCGCGGCGCTGGGCTGCAAGGAGGCGCTGTTCACCCTCGGCGACCGCCCCGAGGACCGCTGGCCGGTCGCCGCGGAGTGGCTGGAGGCGCACGGCTTCGACTCCACGCTCGGTTACCTGCGGGCCATGGCGATCCGGGTGCTCGAGGAGACCGGGCTGCTGCCGCACCTCAACCCCGGCGTCATGACCTGGGAGGAGATCCAGCGGCTCAAGCCGGTGTCCGCGTCGATGGGGATGATGCTCGAGACGACGGCGACCCGGCTGTGGTCCGAACGCGGCGGCCCCCACTTCGGCTCCCCCGACAAGGAGCCGGCGGTGCGGCTGCGGGTCCTGGAGGACGCCGGCCGCTCCGCCGTCCCGTTCACCACCGGCGTGCTGCTCGGCATCGGCGAGGACGCCGCCGAGCGCGTCGACGCCGTCCTGGCGATCCGCGCCGCCCACCAGCGGCACGGGCACGTGCAGGAGGTCATCGTCCAGAACTTCCGCGCCAAGCCGCGCACCGCGATGGCCGCGCACGACGACCTCGCGCTGCAGGAGTACGTGGCCGCCGTCGCCGTCACCCGGCTGCTGCTCGGCCCGCGGGCGCGGGTGCAGGCCCCGCCGAACCTCTCCGACTCCACCGAGCTCGGGCTGCTGCTGCGCGCCGGCGTCGACGACTGGGGCGGGGTCAGCCCGCTCACGCCCGACCACGTCAACCCCGAGCGGCCCTGGCCGAACATCGACAAGCTGGCCGCGCTCACCGCCGAGGGCGGGTTCACGCTGCGCGAGCGGCTGGCCGCCCAGCCGCGCTACGTGCTGGAGCCCGAGCCGTGGCTCGACCCGCGGGTGCGCCCGCACGTGGCCGCGCTCGCCGGGCCCGACGGCCTCGCCGTCGAGGGCCGGGTGCCGGCCGGGCTGCCGTGGCAGGAGCCCGACGAGGCGTGGGTGGCCACGGGTCCGGGAACCGGTCGCACCGATCTGCACGTCGAGGTGGACACCGTCGGGCGCACGTCCGACCGGCGCGGCGACTTCGACGCCGTCTACGGCGACTGGGCCGACCTGCGGGACCGGACGACGGCCGCCCGCGACGGCTCCTCCACCGCGCTGGCCGTCGGCGACCCCGAGGTGCACGCCGCGCTGCGCGCCGCCGAGCGCGACCCCGCCGGCCTTCGCGACGCCCAGTACCTGGCGCTGCTCGGTGCTGACGGCGCCGACCTGGAGGCGCTCACCGCGCTGGCCGACGGCGTGCGGCGCGACGTCACCGGCGACGACGTCACCTACGTCGTGAACCGCAACGTCAACTTCACCAACGTCTGCTACACCGGCTGCCGGTTCTGCGCGTTCGCGCAGCGGCGCACCGACGCCGACGCCTACACGCTCTCGCTGTCCGAGGTGGGCGACCGGGTGGACCGCGCGTGGGCGGCCGGCGCCACCGAGATCTGCATGCAGGGCGGCATCCACCCCGACCTGCCGGGCTCGGCCTACCTCGACCTGATCGGCGAGGTGAAGCGCCGGCAGCCCGGCATCCACCTGCACGCCTTCTCCCCCATGGAGATCGTCAACGCCTCGGCGCGGACCGGGCTGTCGTTCGAGGACTTCCTGCGTGCGGCGAAGGAGGCCGGGCTCGACAGCGTCCCCGGCACCGCGGCGGAGATCCTCGACGACGACGTCCGCTGGGTGCTCACCAAGGGCAAGCTGCCCGCGGCGACCTGGCTGGAGATCGTCGGGACCGCGCACCGCGTGGGCATCCCGACGACGTCGACGATGATGTACGGCCACGTGGACACCCCGGCGCACTGGGTGGCGCACCTGCGCACGATCGCCCGCCAGCAGGACGAGACCGGCGGGTTCACCGAGTTCGTCTTGCTGCCGTTCGTGCACCACAACGCGCCGATCTACCTGGCCGGCGTCGCCCGTCCCGGGCCGACGGTGCGCGAGAACCGGGCGGTGCACGCCGTCGCGCGGCTGCTGCTGCACGGGCGGATCGGCAACATCCAGACGTCGTGGGTCAAACTCGGCGACGTCGGCACGCAGGCGGTGCTGCAGGGCGGGGCCAACGACCTCGGCGGCACGCTGATGGAGGAGACGATCAGCCGGATGGCCGGCAGCGAGAACGGCTCGCTCAAGACCATCGCGGAGCTCGAGGCGATGGCCGCGGCGATCGGCCGGCCCGCCCGGCAGCGCACCACCGAGTACGGCACCCCGTCCGAGGAGCGGCTCGCCACCGCCCGCTCGGAGGAGGGCCGCCGGGCGCTGACCCTCTCGATCACCCCGGCCTGAGGCGGACGGGCACCCCCGGGCGGGGGTGCCCGCGCGCTCCGCGGCCGCCCTACGGTCCGCGCCATGCCGGTACACCCCCAGGCGCAGGCCTTCCTGGACATGGTGGCGGACGCGCCACCGCTCGACACGTGCACGGTGGAGGAGAACCGGGCGCAGCTCGCCGCGGTGGTCCCGCTCACCGGCGAGCCCGCGCCGCTGGCCGAGGTCCGCGACGCGACGGTGCCGGGGCCCGCCGGCGCGGTCCCGGTGCGCGTCTACCGGCCCAGCGACGAGGACGGGCTACCCGTGGTGGCCTACTTCCACGGCGGCGGGTGGGTCCTCTGCGACCTGGACACCCACGACACGACCTGCCGGGACATCGCCCGGTACGCAGGCGCGGTCGTCGTCGCGGTGGACTACCGGCGAGCACCGGAGGCGCCGTTCCCGGCCGCCTACGAGGACTGCCTCGCCGTCACCCGCGCCCTCCTCGACGGCTCCGCCGGCTTCGGGACGGACCAGGCGCGGGTCGCCGTGGCCGGGGACAGCGCCGGCGGGAACCTCGCCGCCGGGATGGCCCAGGCGCTGCGCGGCAGCGAGCCACCCCTGGTCCACCAGGTGCTGGTCTACCCGCTCGTCGACGCCCGGCCCGCGCCGACCGAGAGCTACCGCACCTACGGCGAGGGGCATTTCCTCACCGCCCGCGACATCGACTACTTCCTGGCCGCCTACGGCGGTGACGCCGATCGGACCGACCCCCGACTGTCGCCGGGCCTCGCGCAGGACCTCATCGGGCTGGCGCCGAGCACGGTGATCACGGCGGAGTGCGATCCGCTCGTCGACGAGGGCGCCGCCTACGCCGCGGCGCTCTCGGACGCCGGCGTCCCGACGGAGTACGTGCGCTTCGCCGGCATGGTGCATCCCTTCGTGCTCCTCGGGAGCCTCGTCGACGACGCGCACGAGGCCCGCAGGCTCATCGGCGCGCGCCTGGCCGCGGCCTTCGGCACGCGTCCCACCGGCACCTGACGGAGGAGGACCGGGGTGGGCCGCAGGCGCGACCCACCCCGGGACCTCAGGGGTACTCGACCACGTAGGACGGGGTGCCCGCCGGGTCGTTGTCGACCGGTGCCCCGACGTCGTTGACCACGTGCTCGATCACGCCGGCCGTGGACGCGTCGAGGTGGACGGTCAGCACGTGGTACAGCCGCACCCCGGGCGTCTCGGGCACCTCGAAGCCGCTCTCGGTCACGATCGGCCCCGCGTTGCGCAGGTAGTCGTAGACCCCGCCGCCGTACAGCTCGTGCCGCTGCACGTCGTCGGCGACCTTGTAGCCCGGGTAGCCGAGCGTGCCGTCGGGCTGGGTCCAGTCCGCCTGCGACGGCGGGTCGTAGGGCAGCTCGTTCTGGTACAGCACCGTGGTGCCGTCCTCGCCGTTCCAGATCGTGTTGTACGTCTGGAAGTGCTCCACGAACAGCCCGGTCGCGGTCACCCGGTCGCCGTTGATCTCCGCGCCCACCCGGCCGGTGTTGGTGCGCCACCGGTCGGTGTCCCCGAGGTAGCCGGCGGTGAAGGGCTCGAGGCCGTGGTCGGCGCGCCAGACCCAGGTGTGGTCGATGAGGACGTCGTCGCTGTTGACCTCGAGCGCGGTGTCCACCTTGCCGACGTGCGGGCCGCCGACGCGGAAGTAGACGTCGGACAGCGTCGTCGGGTCGGCCGCGTCGGACCGCCCGCCGTCGCCGTTGGGCTTGCCGACCTGCAGCAGTGCCGGCGACTCGACGGTGCCGGCGTCGATGGTCACGCCGGCCACGACGACGCCGGGGACGTCGGCGATCGTCATGGGCACCGCGCCCCGGGCGGCGGTCAGGGTGGCGTGCCCGATGCCGAGCACCACGGTGCCGGCGCGCTTGACGTCGATGCTGCGCGCGACGTCGTGGACGCCGGGCGTCAGCAGCAGGTGCCCGCCGCGGGCCAGGTGGTTGTCGATCTGCTGCACCGGGGTCGACGGCGTGGCCACGAGGAACTCGGTGAGCGGGATGGTCCGCCCGGCCGTCGCCCCCTCGTCCCAGCTCACCCCGCGGGTGTCCTGCCGCGCGGCGGGCACGCGGACGTTCCACCGGCCGTCGTCGCCGACGAACAGGTACGGCTTCTCCCGGCTGACCGGGGTGGTGTCCAGCGTCGTGTACGGCGGGGTCGGGAAGGTCGCGTCGTCGGGCGCACCCTCGACGCCGGAGAACACCTGGTTCCACACGCCGTTGGACCAGGAGCCGACCGAGCTGTTGCGGGTCAGCCACTGCTGCTGCGAGCCGTTGACGACGTCACCGAACGCCGAGTCGGCGATGAACCCGCCGCTGGCGTACTGCGGGCCGGCGGTGCAGTAGTCCATCAGCGACGTCGTGCCGCCGGTGACCTGCACCCGGCGCAGCGAGACCGCCTGGGAGACCGCCCAGAAGTTCGCGGTGGACCGGCAGCCGTCCTGGCCCCTGGCGTTGACGTCGATCGTCAGGTTGGACACGGTGCGCCAGAAGTTGTTCAGCGCGATGCAGTTGCTGGTGCCGCCGTCGCCGAGGCAGCGGTTGTAGCTCTCGACCTTGCCGTTGATGACCACGTCGGAGGGCTGGTCGCCCAGGCCGGCGATCTCGGTGTAGTAGCCGACCTTGATCTGCAGCGGCTGCTCGTCGGTGCCGTAGGTGCCGGGGCGGAAGAGGTAGGCGTAGCGCTCGGTGCCCATCTCGTTGTCGCGCTGGCGCTCCCAGGTGGCGTCGAGCGTCGCCTGGATCTGGCCGACGGGCATGGACGGGTCGAAGACGGTGACGTTCGGCCCGAGGGCCGGCGCGGTCGGGCTGGTGGAGGGCGGCGGGGCGGCGGTGGCCACGCCCGCGGCGAGCGGGGACACGGACAGGGCCGTCGCGACCGCGAGAGCGGCGCCGAGGCGGCGCCGGGCGGGTGAGTGGGATGCTGGCTGCACGGACGTCCTCATCGTCGAGGGTGTACGCACGGTGTGACTGGTGTCACGGTGCGGTCACAACGTAGACGATCCCGTCTCGCCTGCCACAGCCGTCCCCGGGTCAGGTGGCGGGCAGCAGCCGCCGGCCCGAGGGGGACGCAGCGGGCAGCGGCCCGTGGTCGTGCGCCGGGGCCGGCTGCGGGCGGCCGAAGAGGTAGCCCTGCGCGTGCGAGCAGGCCAGGTCGCCCAGCAGCGCGTGCTGTTCGCGGGTCTCGACGCCCTCCGCGACCACCTCCAGGCCGAGGCTGCGGGCCAGCTCGATCATCGAGGCCACGAGCGTGGTGGACCGGCCGTCGCTGCCCAGCTCGGCGACGAAGCTGCGGTCGATCTTCAGCACGTCGGCGGGCAGCCGCCGCAGGTAGGCCATGCTCGAGTAGCCGGTGCCGAAGTCGTCGATCGCGATCCGCACGCCGAGCTCCCGCAGCGCCGCGAGCCTGCCGACGACGCGGTCGACGTCGCGCAGCAGGACCCCCTCGGTCACCTCGAGGGTCAGCTGGCCCGCGGGCAGGCCGGCGTCGGCCAGGGTCGCGGCGACCAGGGCGACGACGCCGTCGTCGTCGAGCTGGCGCGGCGAGAGGTTGACCGCCATGCCGACCGGCCGCCCGGCCTCCGCCGACCAGGCCGCCGCCTGGCGCACCGCGCGGTCGAGCACCCAGGCGCCGATCTCGACCACCTGCCCGCCGGCCTCGGCCTGCGGGATGAACTCCGCCGGCGGCACCAGCCCGCGGGCGGGGTGCTGCCAGCGCACCAGCGCCTCGTAGCCGGTGGTGCGCCCGTCGGCGAGGTCGACCGTCGGCTGGTAGTGCACCTCCAGCTGCCCGGCCGACGCCGCCAGGGACAGGTCGGCCAGCAGCTCCACCTCGTCCTGGGCCGCCTCGGCCATGCCCGGCACGTAGCGGACCAGCCGGTTCTTGCCGAGCGCCTTGGCCCGGTACATCGCGAGGTCGGCGTTGCGCAGCAGCGTGCCGGGGCGGCGGTCGCCCGCGGTGCGGGTGTCGGCGACGCCGATGCTGACGTGCACGGCCAGGGGCCGGCTCCCGACGTCGATCGGCTCGGCCAGCGCCGCGAGCACCCGTTCGCCGATCCCGGCCGCCTCGTCGGCGTCCCCGTCGACCACCACGGCGAACTCGTCGCCGCCCAGGCGGCCCACCTCGTCGTCCTCGCGGGTGCACGCCCGCAGCCGCTCGGCGATGGCCACGAGCAGCTCGTCGCCGGCGGCGTGACCGCGGGTGTCGTTGACGTCCTTGAAGTCGTCGAGGTCGAGGAACAACACGCTGACCTGGCCGCCGCGCCGGGCCAGCCGCGCGACGATGCCCTGCACCAGGCGGGTGCGGTTGGCCAGGCCGGTCAGCGGGTCGTGCAGGCCCTGCCGCTCGTTGAGCCGCCAGGAGGCGAGGTTGGCGAGACTCGCGGCCAGCACGAAGCCGCCGTGCACGCACGCCCACAGCCACGGGTCGCGGAAGGCCGCGTCGTGGTCGAACACCGCGTGCGGGAAGAGCGTGCCGACGGCGCCGTGGTGCAGCACGACGACCGCCAGCGCGAGGCCGAACGGGAGCCGGTCCTGGTACAGCGACACCAGGCCGACCACGACGAAGAAGTGGAAGTGCGCCTCGGTCAGCCCGTCCGAGACGTGCACCAGCAGCACCGACGTGGCCAGCAGGCTCGCCGTCGTCCCGGCGGCGCGCAGCGTGCGGGACGCCCCGGGGAGCAGGCAGAACGCCAGCGGGTAGGCGGCCGCCACCGACGCCGCCAGCGCCGCCCCCGGCGACCGGTCCCGGACCAGCGCGAGGACGCCGATCGCCACCGCCTGTACCGCGGCCAGCCGCAGCAGCACCGCGTGCCGCCGCTGCCAGACCTCGTCCGGCAGCGGCCGCCCCTCGGGGAGCCAGCGGCGGAGGCGGCCGAGCACGGGTACGTCCATGCCGCGGGTATCGGCCACACATCCGTACCGGATCAGTTCCGCTCGGCCGTGCTCACCCCGCGGGGTGAGCGGAGCGGAACGAGGCCGTGCGCAACGGCGGGCCGGCAGCGGGTAGGACGGCGCCGTGCGTGCCATCACCTACACCCGGCCCGGCGGTCCCGAGGTCCTCGAGCTCACCGACCGCCCCACCCCGCAGCCAGGCCCCGGCGAGGTGCTCGTGCGCCTCGCGCGGGCCGGGGTGAACCCCACCGACTGGAAGTCCCGCACGAACACCCAGCCCGGCCCCGAGGGGCAGGTCCCGGGCCAGGACGGCGCCGGCACCGTGGAGGCGGTCGGCCAGGGCGTCGACCCCGCCGTCACCGGACAGGCCGTGTGGGTGTGGGAGGCCGCCTGGCAGCGCCCGTGGGGCACGGCCGCGGAGTACACGGTCGTGCCGCTGCGCCAGGCGGTGCTGCTCGGCGCCGACCCCTCCTTCGAGCTCGGCGCCGCACTCGGCATCCCGTTCCTCACCGCGCACCGCTGCCTGACCCTCGGCGAGTCCGTGCCCGACCGGATCGGCCCCGGCTCGCTCACCGGACGCACCGTGCTGGTGCAGGGCGGCGCCGGCGCGGTGGGCAACGCCGCCATCCAGCTCGCCCGCTGGGCCGACGCCACGGTGATCGCCACGGTGAGCAGCCCGCGCAAGGCCCAGCTCGCCGCGGCGGCCGGCGCCTCGCACGTCGTCGACTACCGGCAGCAGGACGTCGTCGCCGAGGTGCGCAAGGTGGCACCCGGGGGCGTCGACGTCGTCGTCGAGGTGTCGGCGGCCCGCAACGCCGCCGTGGACGCGCAGGTCGTCGGGATGCACGCCGCGGTGGCCATGTACGCCGACGACGGCGGCGCCGAGGTGACGATCCCGGTGCGCGCGCAGATGGGCCCCAACGCCCGGTGGAACTTCGTGCTCGTCTACACCGAGCCCGAGCGGGCCAAGGTCATCGGCGTCGAGGACGTCAACGCCGCGGTGCTCGACGGCGCGGTGCGGGTGGGCGAGGACGCCGGCCTGCCGCTGCACGTGTTCCCGCTGGCCGAGACCGCGCAGGCGCACCAGGCGGTGCAGGACGGCGCCGTCGGGAAGGTGCTGGTCGACGTGACCGCCTGACCGGGCGGGGTCAGGCGGGGGTCATGGAGGGCAGGTGCTCGGTCCGCTCGGCCACCCGCCAGGCGGCGTGGGCGGGCAGGCCACGACTCCACGCCTCGCCGTCGTCGGTGCGCCGCCCGTCGCCGTGCAGCGGGGTGCCGCCACGGGCGTGCTGCACCCCGTAGCCGACCTGGACGAGCTTGGTGCCCACGCCCCGCCGGCGGTGGGCGGGGCCGACGTAGACCTGGTGCACCAGGCCCGTCCCGGTCCACCAGCGCAGCGCGGCCACCTGCTCCTCGCCGCGCACGCCGGCGCGGTGGGCCTCCGCGGCGGTGAGCACGGTGCCGTCGGGGAAGCGGGCGTCGGAGAAGGCGACGAGCGTGGTGGCCGGCGGGGCGGCCGTGGGCTCGGGGAGCTCGACGTACCAGAGCAGCGGCGCGGTGGGCATCGCCACCTGCACCGACCGCACCCGGTCCCCCGCCGCGTCGGCGCGCACCAGGAGCTGCCAGTCCCCGGGCAACCGACCGTCGGGCAGGTCGACGACGCTGCCGGCCGGGAAGGCGTCGCCGAGGACGGCGGCCAGCACCCGCTGCGCGGGCGAGCCCGGCTCCCCGTCGACGGGGAGCCGGGCCCACCAGCCGGTGCGCGGACCGTCAGGCACGGCGGGCGCGGCGCCGCAGCGCCCCGACGAGCACCACGACGACTGCCACGAACAGGAGGGCGGAGCCCCAGAGGGTCAGCTCCGACCCACCGCCGGTGGTCACGAGCGCGGGCTCGTCGACGGCGTCGGCGACCGGCGCGGGCGAGGTGCCGCTGCCCGTGCTCGTGCCGGCCGCGGGTGTCCGCCCGGCCGTGGTCACCGCGCCGGGGGCGTCCTCCGCCGCGTCGCCGCCCGCGCCCGCGGTGCCGCCGGTGGTGCCGCCGGTCGCCGCCCGGCCGGTCCCCGCCGGCGCGGCGGCCGTGCCGGTGCCCGTCGTGTCGGTGCCCGTCGTGTCGGTGGGGCCGGTGGACGTGCCCGTGGTCGGCACCGACCCGGTGGTGGTCCCGGTGCCGCCCGTCGTCGGGGTGCCGCCGGTGCCGGTCCCGCCCGGGGAGCCGGTGCCGCCGGTGGAGCCGGGGTCGTCGCCGGTCGAGCCCGTGCCGCCGGTGTCCCCGCCCGTGGTGCCGGTGCCGCCGGTGTCGCCACCCGCCGGGCCGCTGCCCCCACCGCCCGGCACGGAGACCGCGCCGCCGTCGCCACCGGTCTCCCCGCCGGAGGACCCCTCCTCCGCGACCCGCGACAGCGACCGCGTCACCTCGACCGCGACGTCGCCTGTCACGGCGCCGCCGGCGACGGGCACCGTGTACTCGACGTCGGGCTCGAAGCCCTCGGGCGTGACCTCGGGCGTCAGCGTCCAGGTCGCCCCGGGGAGGAACCAGCCGTGGTGGACGAGCGCGCCGTCCTCGTCGCTGACGGCCCGCCCCAGGTCGACCTGCCCGGCCACGGGTGCCTGCGGGGACCCGTCGGTGTCGACGGGCGTCTCCTCGACCGTGAGCGCGACCGGCCCGACGCCTCCCGTGAGGTCGACGACCGGGTACGCGTCGCCGGTCAGCCGGTAGCCGGCACCCGCGACGGGGACCTCCCCGTCGTCGACGGGAGTCGTGACGGTGGTCTGCACCGAGGTGCGGAAGAGGGACCCCACGGAGACGCTGGCCAGCGTCGAGAACTCCTCGTCACCGGGGATGTGGACGTACGACCCGGCGAGGCCGACCGTCCCGAGGACCGTGACGTCCGGTGCCGCGAACCCGGTGGTCGTCCCGGTGCGGACGATCTCGTAGACACCGGCGGGGAGGTACGCGACGTCGTCGCTGCCGTCCTCGTCGGCGGTGGTCGAGGGCAGCAGCCGGCAGGAACCCCAGCCGTCGGTGGCGCAGGTGCCCGTCACGGTCGGGTCGAGGACGTCGGTGAACCGGAAGGTCACGCCCGACCGGTCCAGGTCCGGAGGCGTCGGGCCGCTCGCGTCCAGGTCGAGGTCGGCGAAGAACTTGCCCGTGCCGAACGACGGCGTGATCGCGTACTCGCGGACCGCGGGCTCCGCCGCGGGACCGGGCTCGGGCTCGGGGGCCGGCTCCGGCGAGGGCACCGGGGCGGGCACCGGGATGGGCGCCGGCTCCGGGGCGGGCTGGGTGGCGTTGCCGTTCCCGTTCGCCGCGCCGTTGCCGCCCGGGACCGAGCCGCCGACGCCCTGGCCGTTCTGCGCACCCTGACCCGAGCCCCCGGCCCCGCCGGTCCCCTGACCGTTCCCGTTGGCGTTGCCGCCCCCGTTGCCAGGCGTCGGGTTGAGCGGCGGCGCAGTCCCGGTCGGCTCGTCCTGCCCCGGTGCGTTCCCGTTGTTGGCATTGCCGTTACCGGCGCCCCTCTCCGGGCCCGCCAGGGCGGGGCCGGCGGTCGCGCCGGCCACCACCACCAGCCCCAGGCCGAGGGCGGCACCGCGGGCGGCGCCGCGGCGGAACGGGGAGCGAGGGAGCAGGGCGGGCACGGGGTCTCCTGACACGGTCTCCTGCGACCGTCGTCAGGAGCCGCACGGAGGGTGTCGCGCGCCGCCGCGCGAGGAGCCCGGGGAGAGCCGACACGCCGCCACGACCTGCGACGACGTCCCGCCGATCCCACCGGCCCCACGGGCCGGACGTGACCGTCCGGGTCCGGCGAGGGGCTCAGTCGGCGGAGGGCTCGGGCATCGGCAGGGCCAGCCCGGTGCCGGCGACGACGTCGAGATCGGCGGTGTCGCCGTCGCCGCCGTCGACCCACGAGGACTCCACGATCGTCACCACGGTGCCGGCGACGGAGCTGGCGTACTCGGCGCCGGAGAGCCCATCGGGCCCGCCGGCGTAGCGCACGCCCTCGCGCAGCAGGTCGCTCACGTTGCCGCTGCCGTTGGTGTCGGCGAGCGCCCGCAGCTCGCGCGCGGCCGCGGCGTCGCCCATGTCCACCCGCGAGACGGACACGACGACGTCGCGGCCCTCGACGTCGGTCGACCACAGCGCGCGGGCCAGCCCGGCGCAGTCGGTGGACTCGAAGAAGCTGGCGACGTCGCCGTAGGCGTTGCCGAGGCAGGTGTCGGCCGTCTGCACCTGCTGCAGGACGTAGGTGCGCCCGTCCTGCACGCTGGTCGTGCCCGGCGTGGGGCCGGCCGCCGTGGGGGTCGCCGGGGCGGTGGTGGGGGCCGGGGGCTCCTGCGCGGCGGCGTCGTCGTCCCCGCCGCCGGCGAGGCCCACGACGAGCCCGACCAGCAGGGCGACGACGGCCAGGCCCGCCACGGCCAGCAGGAGCAGGCGGCGGCGGTCGGCGGACGGGCGCCGGCGCGGGCCGACGAGCGGGACCGGAGCCGGCGCCGGAGCCGGCGCGGCGGGCGCCGGGACGGCGTGCGGCCAGCCGGCACCGGGCGGGCCGGTGGGGTCGTTCCCGAACAGGCCACCGAGCCCGCCGGTCTCGTCGGCGGGCGGCTCGGGCGCGGGCGCCGGGGCCGGGACGGGCGCCGGCACGGCCGCGCCGGACTGCACGGCGGGCGCGTCGAAGCGGGCGGTGGCCGGCGCCGCGGGGGGCGGGACCGGCACCGCGGGAGGGCCGGCAGGAGGCGCGGCGGGCGGCGGCACGGGCGCGGCGTGCGCCGGCGCGAGCCCCGCGGCGGCGGCGCGGGCGGCGGCCTCCTCGTCGGCGCGGATGGCGGCGGCGGCCACCGCGGCGGCGGCCACCGGGTCGACCAGCGGCCCGCCGGGAACCCGCCCGGGAGCGGGCGCCGGGACGGACGCAGGCGGCGCGGGGGTGTACGGGGCCGGCGCGGCCGCTGGGGCGGCGCCCGCGGCGGAGGCGGCCATCGCTGCTGGGGCCAGCAGCTCGCGGCGGCGCAGGACGTAGGGCGAGTACGGGAAGCCCTCGCCGTTGAGCTCCTCGACCGTGGGACCGCGGCCCTCGTAGCCCAGCGCGGACAGCGCGGCGCGCACGTCGGCGGTGGTCCACAGCCGCGGGTTGTCCACGCCGGCGTAACGGGCGGCGCGGGAGATGCCGAGCAGCAGCGAGCGCGACTCCGACAGGGCCACCTGGTCGCCGTCGCCGAGGTCGCCATCGGCGGGCACGAGCCCGGTCAGGTCGCCGACGAGCACCGTCAGCCGGGCGATCCGCCCCGGCTCGAGCCCCGCGCGGCGCAGCCGCACCGCGGCGTCCATCCCGGCGCGCATGAGGCCGTCGAGCGGCGTGGAGCCGCCGCCGGCGATCTGCAGCACCTCGCCGGGGCCGGCGCCCGGGCCGATCGTCCAGGAGCCCTCCGGGGTCGCGGTGACCACGCCGCTCTGGCGGACCTCCGCCACCCGGACGACGGCAACGCCCTCGGGCACGAACAGGACGGCGTCGGAGATGCGCCGCTCCATCGGCCCGTCGACGACGGGCAGCGAGGCGACGACGGCGCCGCGCACCGCGCCCCCGCGGTCCCAGCGGGCGAGCTCGGCGAACAGTGCGCGCTCCCCCGCCGTCTGCGGCGGCACGGGGGTCAGGGGCAGCACGGGGTCCTCCGGGGAACGGGTGGGGTGCGCGGGCGCACGGGCGCGGCGCGGACCGGGGACGGGCCCACACGGGCGTCCGTGCCCGACGCTACGTCATGTGACGGGTCGGTCCGGGACGTCAGCGGGCCGGCGTGCCGCCCAGGGCGGGGGCCGGCGCGGCGGTGCGGCCGGGCTCGACCGGCTCCCGCCAGGCGGCCAGCCAGCGGCTGCGGGCGACCAGGTCGACCGCCGTCCACAGCGCGGTGAACGAGACCAGGACCAGCGCGATCGACTCCCACGACCAGTTCCACGGCGGCAGCACCCCGGCGGCGTCCTGCACCCAGGCGGCGGCGTAGACGGCGGCCGCGGTGGCCGGGGCCGCGCTCCAGCCGGGCAGCCGGAAGGTGACCGCGAGGTCGATGCAGACGGCGCCGACCAGCAGCACCAGCGGCAGCACCGACGGCGGGAAGTCCAGCGCCACGAGGCCCAGCCACATCACCCCGCGGTAGGCGAGGTAGATCCCGGCGACGGTGGTGGCCGTCCACCGCAGGCCGACGACCCTGCGCGCCACGACCAGCGAGAGCAGGCCGGCGCACAGCAGCCACGCCGGGTGCACCCAGGAGGGCACCGGCAGCATGAACATCGTGGGCGTCTGGCCCTGCGAGGCGGCGAAGTCCAGGAGCTGCTGCTCGGCCGTCGTCCGCCCCGCCTCGTAGGCGCGCAGCGACAGGACGCCGTACTCCTGGTGCTGGTTGGGGAAGACGACGTTCTCGGCGAAGAACAGCCACAGCCCCAGCGACACCAGGCCGCGGACCCGGCCCGGCGCGGCGTACAGCCACCAGCCGCGGATCGCGCCGGCGAGCATGATCGCCGTCCCGATGTAGAGCAACGCGTGGCTCGGGCTCCAGCTGGTGATGTCGAGCCCGTTGATCCGGTGGTTGACGATGTCGATCGGGACGGCCACGAGGAACGTGGCGATGCCGACCTGCATCAGGCGCAGCGCGCGCCGGTCGACGCCGTAGCCGGTGTAGCTGTGGAAGACCACCAGCGCGATGACCACCGCGGTGCCCGCCGAGTTGAGCAGGTGCGGGGGCGCCAGGTCGTCGCGCAGCCACTTGAAGTGCCAGGACACGTCCCACGACGACCCGAGCATCTTGAGCAGGAACGCGCCGAGCCAGGCGGTGTAGATCCAGCGCAGCTCCTGCTGGGTGGTCCCGCGCCCGGGCCGGCCGGGCGTCATGTAGGCCAGCCACAGCCAGCGCAGCAGCGCGACCGGGTGCCGGAGCCCGGCGCCCAGGGAGCCCGGTGCCGGCGGCACGGTCCGGGCGGGCGCGGAGGGGGCGGGTCGGGGCACGCGGGACTCCCAGGCAGGCGGAACGGGATGGGCCGAGGCTACCGGCGCGAACGGCTGATTCCGACCCCCTGACTGGCGCCGGTGTGCCGCGTGCGGTAAACGGCGGACGCGCGGGGCGGCCGGGACGGACGGGACGCCGCGGCGGGAGCGACGTAGGGTCGGTCGCCGTGGCGGACAACGGCGGGCACCTGGTCTGGATCGACTGCGAGATGACCGGGCTGGACCTCGGCCGGGACAAGCTCATCGAGGTCGCCGTCGTCGTGACCGACTCCGAGCTCAACGTCCTCGACCCGGGACTGGACCTGGTGATCTCCGCCGACGACGCCGACCTGGAGGGCATGGCCGACGTCGTCACCGAGATGCACGCCAAGTCGGGGCTGACCGAGGCGGTGCGCGCCTCCACCCTCACCGTCGCCGAGGCCGAGCAGCAGGTGCTCGCCTACGTGAAGCGGTGGGTGCCCGAGCGGCGCACCGCTCCCCTGTGCGGCAACTCGATCGGCACCGACCGCGGCTTCCTCGCCCGCGACATGCCCGAGCTCGACGACCACCTGCACTACCGGATGGTCGACGTCAGCTCGATCAAGGAGCTGGCCCGCCGCTGGTTCCCGCGGGTGTACTTCGCGCAGCCGCCGAAGGGCCTCGCTCACCGGGCCCTGGCCGACATCATCGAGTCGATCCGCGAGCTGGCCTACTACCGGCGGACGCTGTTCGTCGACCTGCCCGGCCCCTCGACGTCGCAGGCGCAGCGCGCCGCCGGCGAGGTCACCGGCACCTTCGCCGACGTGCTGGCCGCCGCCGACGCCACCCCGCCGGCGCGCGCGCCCGGCGTCACACCCCCGGCTGCGTCGGAGGGCTGAGCGGCTCCGGTATCCTCGTCCGTGCTCCCCGGCTCCGCACGGTCCGGGAGGGCGCGCGGTGGGTGTAGCTCAGCTGGTAGAGCACCAGGTTGTGATCCTGGGTGTCGCGGGTTCGAGCCCCGTCACTCACCCTCCACCGAGAGGCCCCGGTCGGTTCGCCGACCGGGGCCTCTCCGTGTGCCGCCCCGTCAGCGCCGGCGCGTCTCGGGGAACAGCAGGTCGAGCACGCGCGCTGCGGCGGGCTGCGGCGCGTGCACCGACAGGTCCGGCCGGGCGTCGGCGGCGACGAGGACGTGCTCCGGTCCGCAGGGGTCCGGGACGCGCAGGTCGAGGGCGACCACCGGGGCGCCGAGCGCCTGCGCCGCCCGCAGCGCCGCCGCCGCGACGTCGGTGTGCAGCCCCTCGGTCACGTCCTCGGTGGTGCCGCCGGTCCGCGGGTCGGCCGTCGTGTCGTCCAGCGGGATCCGCGACCGTCCTCCGCTGGACCGCTCGCGGCGCCGGCCGGCCCGGCGGACCAGGGCCGCGACGTCGGACACGCCGTCGCCGACCACCGTGGGCGGGCGGCGCACCCCGGCGGCGACGACCGCGCCGTCGACCACGAGCACCCGGAGCTCCTGCCCTCCGGGGACCTCCTCGCCGTCGGGTACCCGGACGCCGGCGCGCGCCACCGCGCGGCGGGTGGCGCCGGCGTCGCCGCACCGGCTCAGGGCCACGGCGGAGGTCAGCTCCGACAGCGACTCGCGCGTCACGACGCTGCGGGCGCCGAGCGTGAGCCGCAGCTCCCCCGCCTCCGCGTCGGTGACCTCGACCCGCAGGCCCCGCAGCAGCGCCTCGTCGGCGAGCACCCGGGCGGCCGGCGCCAGCCGGCGCAGGCCGGGCGGGGCCGGGATGAACAGCCGCGCGTTGACCGCGGTGCAGCGCTTGACCACCAGCACCGGCACCTGCCGGAAGCCGAGCTTGCGATACAGCGCGATCGCGGGCGCGTTGTCGTGCAGCACCGAGAGGTCGAGGTAGCTGCGCCCCCGGGCGAGGTAGCGCTCGGCGAGCACCCGCGCCAGGGCCTCGCCCGTGCCCGGCGGCGCCTCGTGCGGGTCGACGGCCAGGCTCCACAGGCTGCTGCCGCCCTCCGGGTCGCCGAAGGCGCGCACGTGGTCGACCCCGGTGACCGTGCCGACGACCCGCCCGGTGCGGCGGTCCTCGGCCACGAGGTACCGCACGGTGCGGTCGGAGTGGCCCTGCCAGACGGTGGCCGGGTCCCCGGGCACCATCCCGGCGAGCCGGACGACGCGCAGCATGCCCGCGACGTCGTCGGGCGAGGTCACCGTCCGGACGAAGACGTCGGCGACCGGGTCCCGGCGGGGGCGGTAACGGTGCAGGTCCAGCCGGAAGGTCAGCGACGGGTCGAGGAACAGTTCCCCCGGCGCGAGCCCGAGCAGCACCTGCGGGTCGCGGGCGTAGACGCAGATGTCGCGCCGGCCCTGGGCCTCCCCGCGCAGCACCTCGACGAGCCGCTCGGGGTCGGGGAACGTCTGGCCGAAGACCAGCCGGCCCCAGCCGAGGTCCACCGCCGCCTCGGCCGCCATGCCGCGCAACTGGTGCGCGGACGGCTGCTGCCACGGCGTGCCGGTGATCGTCGGCACGGCGGCCAGCGCCCGCCGGCGGAGGTCGGGACGGGGTGCTCTGCTGCTCACGGTGCTGCCACCCTGGGGCCACGCGCGGCGAGGAGGGCGGCGTCGTTGCACCCGGCCGTGCCCGGGGACCCTGCCCCCGCGAGGAGCGGACGAAACCGTTCCGCCGGCGTCAGGGCACCGGGACGAGCCGGGCCGGGCCCGCCGGGGCGGCGGCCGTCCCGGCCCGCAGCAGCTCGTGCACCCCCTGCGCAGCCACCACCCAGCGCCCCGCGGCGGGCTCACCGCGCAGCCAGGTGGCCGCGGCGGTCAGCAGCTGCAGCCCGGCCGACGCCTCCAGGTTCAGGTGCACCGGCAGCGGGATGACGCGCACCAGCCCCGCGGGGTGGTCGGTGAGCAGCGTGTCGGCCAGCCCCAACGCGCCGAACCCGGCCAGCGGCAGCCGGGTCCGCCTCCCCCACGGCCGCGTCCACGGCACCGTCATCAGCGCCACGGTGGTGACCACGTCGAGCGCGGCGTGCACCGGTGCCGGCAGCGGCCGGGCCGCGGCCAGCGGGTCCCCCGGCCGCGACCGCGGGACGACGTCGCGCCCGGCCGAGGCTCGGTCGTCGTCCACCTCGCCGGCGAGGAAGGCGGCCACCAGCCGGGCCGACACGTCCGGCGCCGACCAGTGCGCGTTGTGCGCGGCGCCCTCGACGACGACCAGGCGGCCGTCGGGCAGCAGCCGGGTGACCTCCTCCGCCCACTCCTGCCGCAGCGTCCGGTCGTGCCGGCCGCGCACCACGAGGGTGGGCGCGGTGACGGCGGGCAGGCGCTGCTCGACCGGGTCGTCGGCGCTGCGCACCAGCTGCTGCACCATCCGGGCCACGCCCGTGGACAGGTACTCGGACTGGAGCACCGGCTGCAGCCCGGGCACCTCGAAGACCATGTTCCGGAGCACCTGGGGGTACTGCTGCCACGGCCGCCGGTACCGCGGGTCGGGGGTCGACCCGGACAGCACCAGCCGGTCCACCCGCTCCGGGTGACGGGCGGCGAGCTCGACGGCGACCTGCGCGCCGATCGAGTTGCCGAAGAAGGACGCCCGGCCGATGCCGGCGGCGTCCAGCCACTCGAGCAGCTGGCCGGTCTGCGTGGCGACGTCGGGACCGCCGGGCCGGCGCAGCCGCGGATCGCGGGGCGAGCGGCCGAAGCCGGGCAGGTCGGGCGCGACGACGTCGTGACCGAGCTCGGCCAGCCGCCGCCCGAGCGGGACGAGGTAGCGGCTGGACAGGCCGAGCCCGTGCAGCAGCACGACCGGCGTGCGGCCGGGCACCCCGCCGGCGCGCCAGGTGCGGGCGTGCACCCGGGTCCCGGAGGCGGGCACGTCGGTCCACTCGTGCAGCGGGGCCGGACCGGGCGGGCGGAGGGAGGACAGGAGGGGCACGGTGCCTCCGGACGGGAGTGCGGCGTCCCCGCGGCTCAGGGACCCGGCCCCTACCCACGGCAGGTGGAGCGCACCACACCGGTCGCGTTCCGGATTGGGATCGGCCGCCAGGGGGCATGGAGGCGGCGCGGCCACGGGTGAACAGCCACCCCGTCCCGCTCCTCCTCCCGAGAGTCCGTGATGACCTCTGCCCCCACCCGGGCGGCGGCCCCCGCCGTCGCCCTGTCCGAGCGCGCCCTCCCCCACCTCCCGTCGGGGGTCTCGGTGCCGACCTACGACCGCGCGGCCCTTCTCCCGGGCATCGTGCACATCGGCGTGGGTGGCTTCCACCGCGCCCACCAGGCCGTCTACCTCGACGAGCTCGCCCGTCGCGGGCACACCGAGTGGGGCCTCGTGGGCGTCGGCCTGCACAGCCGCGAGATCGGCGAGGTGCTCGCCGGCCAGGACCGGCTGTGGACCGTCGTGGAGCGTGCCGCCGACGGCGACCGCGCCACCGTCGTCGGCGCGCTGACCCGCTACCTGTACGGCCCCGACGACCCCGAGGCGGTCCTCGACGCGCTCGCCGACGAGCGCACCCGCGTGGTGACGCTGACGATCACCGGCACCGGGTACCGGATCGACGCGCACAGCGGCGAGTTCGACGCCGACGACCCGCACGTCGCGAGCGACCTCGAGGACCCGGGCCGGCCCGAGACCGTCTTCGGCCACCTCGTGGAGGCGCTGCACCGGCGGCGGGTGGCCGGTCGGGCGCCGTTCACGGTGCTCTCGTGCGACAACATGCCCTCCAACGGCACCGCGGCCCGCACCGCGGTGGTGTCGTTCGCGCGGCTGCGCGACGAGCGCGACGGCGGCGACCTGGCCGGCTGGATCGACGCGAACGTCGCCTTCCCGAGCAGCATGGTCGACCGGATCACGCCCACCACCACCCCGGCGGAACGGGACGCCCTCGCCGCGTCGACCGGCGTCGACGACCGCTGGCCGGTGGCCACCGAGCCGTTCCGCCAGTGGGTGGTCGAGGACACCTTCTGCAACGGGCGGCCGCCGCTGGAGGAGGTCGGCGTCCGGTTCGTCGACGACGTCTCGCCCTACGAGACGGTGAAGACGCGGCTGCTCAACGCCGGGCACAGCGCCATCGCCTACCTCGGGTACCTCGCCGGGCTCCGGACCACCGGTGACGTCATGGCCGACCCGGTGTTCCGCGCCTTCCTCGCCCGGCTGATGGCCGAGGAGATCGCCCCGCACCTGCCGGAGCTCCCGGACGTCGACCTGGCCGGGTACCAGGCCACCCTGCTCGACCGGCTGGCCAACCCACGGATGGCTGACCAGCTCGCCCGGCTGGGACGCCGGGGCTCGAGCAAGATCCCCAACTACCTGCTGCCGTCGGTGCGGGCGGCGGTGGAGACGGGGCGGCCCCACCGGCTGCTGTGCCTCGCCGTCGCCGGGTGGCTGCGCTACCTGCGCGGGTCCGACTACGCCGGCGAGGAGGTCCCGATCCAGGGCCCGCGTCCCGACCTGGTGCCGCTCGCGCAGGAGGCCGGTGGCGACGCCGGGCCGCTGCTGGCCGAGCGGTCGGTGTTCGACCACGTCGGCCAGGACCCGCGGTTCGCCGACTGCGTGCAGGCCGCGCTGTCCGCCCTGGACCGGCAGGGTCCCCGCGAGGTCATCGAGCAGTTCCTGGCCGGCGACGGGGCGCGCGCGTGAGCGCCGGGCTCCCGCACCGTCTCGACCCGGCCGCGGTGACGACTCTGCTCTGCGACGCCGACGGCACGCTGTTCCCCTCCGAGGAGCCCGCGTACGCGGCGTCGGCCGACGTCACCAACCGGTTCCTCGCCGGCCTCGGCGCCGGGCGCTCCTACGGCCCGGACGAGCTGCAGCGGATGACCAACGGGAAGAACTTCCGGGCCGCGGCCGGGCAGCTCGCGACCGCGCACGGGCGCGAGCTGAGCGGTGCCGACCTCGAGCACTGGGTGGTGGAGGAGAAGGATGTCGTCACCGCACACCTCCGCACGGTCCTGCGCCCCGACCCCGCGGTGCGCGGCCCGCTGGAGCGCCTGGCCCGCCGCTACGCACTGGCGGCGGTCACCTCCAGCGCCGCGTCCCGGCTCGCCGCCTGCCTCGAGGTGACCGGCCTGGCGCCGCTGTTCACCCCCGGCAGCCGGTTCAGCGCCGAGGACTCGCTGCCCGAGCCCACCAGCAAGCCCGACCCGGCCGTCTACCTGCACGCCGGCGCCACGCTCGGTGTCGACCCGGTCGAGGCGGTCGCCGTCGAGGACTCGGTCAACGGAGCCCGCTCCGCGGTGGCCGCCGGGCACCCGACGATCGGGATCCTGCAGTTCGTCCCGGAGGCGCAACGGCGCGACCGTGCCGCTGCGCTGCGCGAGGTCGGCGTCACCGCCGTCGCCGGGTCGTGGGAGGACGTGGCCGCGCTGCTCTGCTGAGCCGCCGGGCCCCGTGACGGAGCACGGGGCCCGGCGTGGTCGGATCGGGACTGCGGCAGGCGCCGCGGCTGTTGCACCAGGATGCCGCGGGGCGTGCGCGCCGCCGCCCCTCCGCCGTTCCGGCGACCACCGCACCACCCCGGGAGACCTCCGCATGACCACGACCGCCCCGCCCCGCCCCGACGACGCGGGGACCTCCCCCGGCGACGTCGTCGCCGAGGCCGCGCGGCGCCGGACGTTCGCCGTCATCAGCCACCCCGACGCCGGCAAGTCCACGCTGACCGAGGCCCTCGCCCTGCACGCGCGGGTCATCGGCCAGGCCGGCGCGGTGCACGGCAAGGCCGGCCGGCGCGGCACGGTGTCGGACTGGATGGACATGGAGCGCGCCCGCGGCATCTCCATCACCTCGGCCGCGCTGCAGTTCTCCTACCGGGACACGGTGGTCAACCTGCTCGACACCCCGGGCCACGCCGACTTCTCCGAGGACACCTACCGCGTCCTCACCGCCGTCGACGCCGCCGTCATGCTCATCGACGCCGCCAAGGGCCTCGAGGAGCAGACGATGAAGCTCTTCGCCGTGTGCCGGCACCGCGGCATCCCCGTGGTCACCGTGGTGAACAAGTGGGACCGCCCCGGCAAGGACGCGCTCGAGCTGATGGACGAGGTGGCCGAGCGGACCGGGCTCACCCCGACGCCGCTGACCTGGCCGGTGGGCATCGCCGGCGACTTCCGCGGCGTCCTCGACCGGCGCGACGGCAGCTACCGGCGCTACACGCGCACCGCCGGCGGGGCCACGATCGCCCCCGAGGAGGTCCTCTCCCCCGAGGCGGCGGAGGCCCGCGAGCCCGAGGCCTGGGCGCAGGCCCGCGAGGAGGTCGACCTGCTCGACGAGACCTCCGGCGCGCACGACCAGGAGCTGTTCCTCTCCGGCGTGACCACCCCGGTGCTGTTCGCCTCGGCGGTCTCGAACTTCGGCGTGGCCGCCCTGCTCGACGTGCTCGTGGACCTCGCGCCCGCCCCGGCCGGGCGGCCCGACGACGACGGCGTCGCGCGCCCGGTCGACGCCCCGTTCAGCGCCTTCGTCTTCAAGGTGCAGTCGGGCATGGACGCCGCCCACCGCGACCGGCTGGCCTACGTCCGCGTCTGCTCGGGCGTCTTCGAGCGCGGGATGGTGGTCACGCACGGCCCGACCGGCCGCCCCTTCGCCACCAAGTACGCCCAGCAGGTCTTCGGCCGGGAGCGGGAGAGCATCGACACCGCCTACCCCGGCGACGTCGTCGGGCTGGTCAACGCCTCCGCGCTGCGGGTGGGCGACACGCTGTACACCGAGCGCCCGGTCACCTTCCCGCCGCTGACCACGTTCGCGCCCGAGCACTTCGCCGTCGTCCGCAGCCTGGAGACCGCCAAGCACAAGCAGTTCCGCCGCGGCATCGAGCAGCTGGAGTCCGAGGGCGTGGTGCAGGTGCTGCGCTCCGACCGCCGCGGGGACGCCGCACCCGTGTTCGCCGTCGTCGGCCCCATGCAGTTCGAGGTGGCCGCCCACCGCATGGCGCAGGAGTTCTCCGCGCCGGTGCACCTGGAGCCGCTGCCCTACACGCTGGCCATGCGCACCGACGAGGAGTCGGTCGCGGGCATCACCGCCAGCTCCGGCACCGAGGTGATGCGGCGCAGCGACGGGGAGCTGCTGGCGCTGTTCACGACGAAGTGGGTCATGGGCATGGTGCGCAACGGCAAGCCGCACCTGACCCTCGAGCCGCTGGTGGCCGCCCAGCTGGCCTGAGGCGTCAGGGCACCCGCGCCGGCCGGTCCAGCGGGTGGGCCGCCTCGTCGGCGGGCATCCGCGCCAGCAGCACGGTGAGGACGGCGAGCACCGGCGGCGCGAGCCCGGCGACGAGGAACACCGGCCCCGCGCCGGCGGCCTCGCTGAGCGGCCCGGCCAGCGCCACCGACACGGGCACCAGCGCGCCGGAGACCACGAAGTCGAGGCTGGAGACGCGGCCGAGCAGCGCGGGCGGCACGCGGCGCTGCAGCAGGGTCCCCCACAGGACCATGCCGCCGTGGATGCCGGCGCCGGCCAGCACGGCCGCGCCCACCATGACCGCGACGCGCGTGGTGACGCCGAAGGCCAGCAGCGGCACGCAGCCGGCGGCCCAGAGGGCCATCGTCGCGGTGAGGTAGCGGCGCGGAAGCGGCCGGGAGGCGACGGCGAGCGAGCAGAGCGCCCCGCCGACGCCGAAGCCGGCGAGCACCAGCGCGTGCTCGAAGGGCCCGCCGCCGGCCCGGTCGCGCAGCGCGAACGGGGTGAGCACCTGCAGGGGTCCGGTGGTGGCCAGGAGCATCAGCGAGCCGAACAGCAGCGTCGCCAGCAGCCAGCGGGTGCGCACGAGGAAGGCCAGGCCCTCCCGCAGGTCGCCGAGCAGGGCCCGGGCCGGGTGCCGCGGTTCCCCCTCCCGCCCGCGCGCCACCGGCAGCAGCGGCAGGCCGAGCACGCACGCGGTGGCGGCCAGCGACGCGCCCGCGGTGGCCAGCAGGGCCGCCCCCGGCGACACGGCGGCCACCAGCAGCGCGGCCATCGCGGGCCCGGCCACCTGGAAGAGGACCGGCCGCATGGCGCCCTCCAGGCCGTTCGCGGCCAGCAGCTGGTCGGCCGGCAGCAGCGCGGGCAGCAGCGCCGAGTACGCCGGGTAGTGCAGCCCCAGCGCCACCCCGCCGAGCAGGCCGACGACGGCCAGCAGCCCCAGCGGCAGCGCGCCGGCCAGCGACAACAGGCCGGCCACGCCGACCGGCACCGCCGACAGCAGGGTCACCGCCACGAGCAGGTGCCGCTGCGGCACCCGGTCGGCGAGCACGCCGCCCGGCAGCGTGGCGGCGAGCGTCCCGGCGGCGGCCAGCCCGGTGACCAGCGACAGCTCCGCCGGCCCGCCGCCGAGCGCCACGACCTGCCACACCGCGGTGACCGCCCACGCGCCGTTGGCGACCAGGGACAGCCCCAGCGACAGCGCCAGCCGCCGGTAGGCCGCCGTCCGCAGCGGCACCAGCGCCCGGGGCAGCGTCACCGGTCCTCCTCCCCCGGCGGCGCGTCCGGCCGGTGGCCCCATCGTGACCCGCCGCCGCCCCGGGGCACCCGCCGGTCCGCGCAGGGCGCAACCGAGGACGCGCCCGACGTCCGCGACACGCCGGGGCGCCCGGCCCGCCGCATGCCCGGCGGGCCCGGCGGGCACCTGCTGTTCATGGCGGACTGGCGTGACTCCCTCGACGGACTCCCGCTGGAGAGCCGGCTCAAGGCGCTGCTCGTCTTCGAGCTCGCCTCCGACCGGGTGCCGGGCGCACCGCTGGAGGTGACGACGGCGGCCGTGCGGGCCGTCGCCACCGCGGAGGGTCTCGACCCCGGGCAGCCGTGGGTCGGCGCTGCGGCGGCGCACATCAGCGCCCTCCCGGCGGAGGCGCCGGTGCCGTCGCGGGTGTGACGACCGGTGCACCTGGGGCGGCTGCGCCCCGGCTGCCGGACACGCACCCGCCGGGTGCCGCCGCGGGCGCCTCCCGCCTCGGACGCTGGCGCCATGACGACTGCCTACGCCTACGGGACCGCCCACGCCGTCGTGATGGTCGGGTCGGTCGGCAGCCCGGAGGGCCTCCAGCCCCGGCAGATCGGGCCGGCGCACGCCACGATCGGCCGGGTGCACGGCCGCAGCCGCAAGTCGCTGTGCGGGGCCTACGTCGCCGTCGACGACCAGGTGGAGTGGCCGCCCTCCGAGCTGGAGGAGCACCAGCTGTGCGCCGAGTGCGCGGAGCTCGCGCGCCTCTGAGCGCTCAACCCCCGGCCACCGAGGGCAGCACCTGCACCACGGCGCCGTCGTGCACCGGGGTCCGCACGCCCGCGGAGAAGCGGACGTCGTCGCCGTCGACGTAGACGTTCACGAACCGGCGCAGCGCGCCGGTCTCGTCGCGGATCCGCCGCTCGAGGACGGGGTGCCGGGCGGCGAGCGCGTCGAGCAGGCCGGCGACGGTGGGCGCCGCGGGGTCGACCCGCAGCAGCCGCTCGCCGTCGGCGAGGTCGGCCAGCACGCCCGGCAGCACCACCTCGACGCTCACGGCAGCCGGGCCGCGCGCACGCAGAGGACGTCGGGCAGGTGCTGCGCCACCGTGGTGAAGGTGTCGCCCTCGTCGGCGCTGGCGTAGACGCAGCCGTCGCGGGTGCCGACGTAGACGCCGGTCGGGTCGCCCTCGTCGACGCAGGCGGCGTCGCGCAGCACCGCCGTCCAGGACGCCCCGGGCAGGCCGGCGCCGAGCTCGGTCCAGCTCTCCCCCGCGTCGCGGGTGCGGTGCACGCGCAGGCGCCCGCCCGGAGGCGTCCGGTCGGCGTCGGCGACCAGCGGCACCACCCAGGCCGTGCCCGGCGTGCGCGGCGAGGCGAGCACGGGGAAGCCGAAGTCGGCCGGCAGGCCCGCGGCGATCGACTCCCACTGCTGCCCCGCGTCGTCGCTGCGGAAGACGCCGAAGTGGTTCTGGGCGTAGAGCCGGTCGGGGTCGCCGGCGTCGAGGGCGACCTTGTGCACGCACTGCCCGTACTCGGGCGCGGGCTCCGGCAGGAAGGGGGCGGTGATCCCGGAGTTGCGCGGCGCCCAGCCGTCGCGGCCGTCCTCGCTGACGTAGACACCGCCCGCGCTCATCGCCACGACCACGCGGTCGCCGGTGGGGTGCGGCAGCACGGTGTGCACGGCGCCGCCGCCACCGCCGGGCTCCCAGGTGGGCCGGTGCGGGTGGTCCCACAGGCCGCGGACGAGCGCGAAGGTCTCGCCGCCGTCCTCGCTGCGCCACAGCGAGTGGGGCTCGCAGCCGGCCCACACGACGCCGGGACGCGCGGCGACGTCGGGGCGCAACTGCCAGACCCGGGCCAGCGCGGCGCCGGTGCCGGCCGGGAAGCGGATGGCGCCCTCGTCGGTCTCCGACCAGGTGCGCCCGAGGTCGTCGGACCAGGTGACGGTCGGCCCCCAGTGCCCGTACTGGACGCCGGCGAGCACGCGGGGCTCCGCGCCGCGGACGTCGACCGCGACGGCGGCCACCTCCTGGGCCACCAGGTGCGGACCGTCGAGGGTCCAGGTGCGGCGCTCGTCGTCGCTGCGGGCCAGCCACAGCCCCTTGCGCGTGCCGATGGCGAGCAGGTCGGCCACGGGTGTCCTCCCGGTCCCGGCGGGGCCCGGCCGGCCCCGCTCGGAGGACAGACCTTGCCGGCCGCCGGAACTGAGCGGTGGCCGCTCAGCGGCGGGTGGCACCCCCGGGCCCGTCGCCGGTCACGTGCGCGCGGCCGTTCTGGTCGGCCAGCCCGGGAGCGAGCTTCTCGGCCTCGGCGCGCAGCCGCTCGGCGGCGCTGGCGTGCTCCGCCGCGTGCGCGGCGCGCTCGCGCGCCTCCTGTTCGGCCAGCCGCGTGCGCTCCTCGACCTCGGCGCGCTCGCGACGGGCGCGGGCGGCCTGCTCCTCGGCCAGCGCCTGTTCCTTCTCCGCCTGCGCGCCGCGCAGGCGGGCCTCCTCGAGGTGCTCGCGCGCCTGCTGGCGCTGCTGCTCGCGGCGCCGGGCCCCGGCGACCCTGTTGCGCTTGGCCAGGGCCAGCGCCAGCACCGCCAGCAGCACGAGCGCGACGACGACGATGAGCACGATCAACCAGGTGTCCACGGTGGTCCCCCTCCTCGGGTCGAGCGGGGGGTGCCCGGGCGCGGACGCCCGGAAACGGAGATCACTTCAGCGCGGAACCGGCCTGCCACTCGTCCCAGGGGATGGTCCAGTCGGCGATGTCGGAGGTCAGCGTGCCGGCGTCGGAGTTGACGATCTCGACGACGTCACCGGGCTGGGAGAACTCGTAGAACCAGCGGGCGTTCTCGTTCGAGAGGTTGATGCAGCCGTGGGAGACGTTCTCCCGGCCCTGCTGCGCCACCGACCAGGGGGCGCCGTGGACGAACTCGCCGCTGTCGGACAGCCGCACGGCCCACTTCACCGGGGTGCGGTAGCCCTCGGGGCTGTCCACCGGGACGCCGTAGGTGCTGGAGTCCATGACCCGGTCGGCGTTGAGCTCGGTGACCACGTGCGGGCCGTTGTAGCTCGGGTTGTCGGGGCTGCCGGCGCTCATGGGGAAGTCCTGGACGAGCGTGTCGCCGTCGAAGACCTGCAGCCGGTGGGTGCTCGCGTCGGCGACGGAGACGTGCCGCTCCCCGACGCGGAAGCTGACCGTGCGGTCCTTCTCACCCCACACGCCGTCGCCGAACGGGACGCCGAAGAGGTCGGCGTCGAGGGTGACGTCGGTCTGCGCCGGCCAGTACTGCGACGGGCGGAAGTGCACCTCGGTGTCGTCGATCCAGCTCCAGACGCCGTCGGTCGGCGTGGAGCTGGTGACCAGCAGGTGGCTCTCGACGGCGGCCTTGTCGGTGACCGGCTCGTCGAAGTACACGCGGATGGGCATGCCGACGCCGACCGTCTGGCCGTCGAGCGGGCCGATCGAGGGCGTGCTCACCGAGGCCGGCGTCACCGTGGTGAAGGTGCTGGTGGCCTCCGCCTGCTCGTCGTCGGCGTTCGCGGCGGTGGCGGTCAGCGTGTACGTGGTGCCGTAGGCGAGGTCCTCGTCCGGCGTCCACAGCTCGGTGCCCTCGGCGGGGCCGTCGGTGACCTGCCCGGGCACGGCGGCGCCCGCGCCGTCGGTGACGGTGACCTCGGACAGCTCGCCGTCGGTGACGGAGATCTCCACCGGGGACGACGGCGCGACGTCGGCCGCACCGTCGGCGGGCAGCAGCGACACCCGCGCCGGCGGGGCGTCCTCGGTCGTCGGTGCGGCCGCGGACGACTCGCCGCCCGCCCCGGTGCACCCGCTCAGCAGGGCCAGCACCCCCGCCGTGACCAGCGCCGCTGTCCGTCGCACGCCTGCTGCCTCCTCGTCCCCGACCGCCCGCTGCCCGGTCGGGCACGGCGTGTCCGGGCCCAGTGTCCCCTCGATGTGCGGAACGGCACCGTCTCGGCGCCCCGCCCCCGCGGCGTCCGCCCGCGGGGCGCTGGTATCGTCTTCCCTCGGAGCCCGGCCAGCCGGGCGACACGCGCCATTAGCTCAATTGGCAGAGCAGCTGACTCTTAATCAGCGGGTTCGGGGTTCGAGTCCCTGATGGCGCACTCCACACGAGAGCGGCCCCTCCCACCCGGGAGGGGCCGCTCTCGTGGTCCGCGGGGTCAGTCGACGGCGGTGAGGGACGCGGTGTCCACCCGGCCGAAGACGTCGACCACCACGCCGGACACGTCGGCCGAGTACACGGACTGCGTGACCTGGAAGAACAGCGGGATGACGGGCATGTCCTCGAGCAGGACGTCCTCGGCCCGGTTGTAGGCCGCGATCGCCTGCTCGCTCGTCGCGGCGGTGTTGCCCTCGGCGACGAGGGCGTCGAACGCCGGGTTGGCGTAGAAGGCGACGTTGGCCCCCGCCGGCGGCTGGGCCTGCGTCGAGTAGAGCGGCTCCAGGTAGCTCTGCGGGCTCGGGTAGTCCATGGCCCAGCCCATGCGGAACGGCCCGGTCATGCCCTGCTCGTCCATGAGCGGGCCGTACTCGGCCGGTGCCAGGTCGCCGCGCAGGACGAACTCGATCCCCAGGTTCGCCCGCAGCTGGTTGCCGAGCGCTTCCACCCACGCGTCGTTGCCGGCGCCGGCGTTGAACCACAGCTCGATCGGCTCGCTGCGGTCGAAGCCAGCCTCGTCGAGCAGCGCGTCCGCGCGGGCGACGTCGAGCTCGCAGTACCCGCAGGCGCCGTCGCGGTGGCCCGGCACGACCGGCGCGACCACGGAGTCGGCGGGACGCCGGGTGCCCGCGAACAGCGCGTCGGCGATCGCCTGGCGGTCGATGGCCATCGACAGCGCCTGCCGGACCCGGGGGTCGGCGTAGCGCTCGTCGTAGAGCGGCAGTGCCAGGAAGGTGAAGGTCGAAGCATCGCTCTCCACGTAGCGGCCGGCGAAGTCCTCCTCCGCGGTCCCCGCGGCCTCGGCCGGGACGCTCGGGACGACGTCGAGCACGCCGGCGAGGGCGTCGGTGTACGCCGTCGTCGCGTCGGCGTACACCCGGTACTCGACGGCGTCCACCGCGGCCGCCCGCGGACCGGCGTAGTCGTCGTAGCGCGTGAGCGTGACGCCGTCCCCGGGGACGTAGTCCTCCGCGGCGCGGAACGGGCCGTTGCCGATCGGACGGACACCGAAGCCCTCCGGGTCCTCGAAGTAGGCCTCGGGCAGCGGGAGGAACGGGTTGTAGCCGACGGTCACCGGGAACTGGGCGAACGGCGCGGTCAGCGTGACGGTGAAGGTCCGGTCGTCGACGACCCGCAGTCCGCTCATCTCGGTGGCGGCCGGTTCGCCGAGCGGTTCGCCGTCCTCGCCGACCGGCGCCTGGAGTTCGCCGTAGCCCACCACGTTGGCGAAGAAGTAGGACCCCGCCATCGCGTTCGGGCCGTAGGCGGTGGCGTTCCAGGCGTCCACGAACGACGACGAGGTCACCGGCGAGCCGTCGTGGAAGGTCCAGCCGTCGCGCAGCCGGACCGTCCAGGTCGTGTTGTCGGGCGACTCGATCGACTCGGCCACCCCCGTGTACTCGACCGAGCCGTCGGGGGTGTACTCCACGAGCCCGGTCCAGAGGGAGGAGACGACCTGGGCGCCGTACTCCTCGACGGTGTTGCCCGGCACGAGCGGGCTCTCCGGCTCGCCGATCGCGATGCTGACGGCGTCGGGAGCGGCGCCGGCCGGCGCCGTCGGCGACCCGGCACAGGCGGTCAGCAGGAGACCGGCGGTGGCGAGGGCCACCAGTCCGGCGGAACGGCGGAGGGCACGCATCGGGTGTCCTTCTGTGGAGGGGGCGGGTCTCCACCGGAGACGGCGCACCGCACCGCGTCCCGGAGGGCCCGCGCCGTCCCGGTCACCCGGACGGGGGACCTCCGCGTCCCCGCCGCCGGCCGGGCCGGCGCATGACGCTGACGGCGCGCGGCCGGGCCGGCGCTCGCGGCCCCAGGAGGAGCCGGCCGGCGGTCGTCCGGGCCGACACCGGCGCGGCTCTCGCCCCGGGTGACCGGACCGGCCGGATGTGGCGGGACGGCGACCGGTCCGGCCGCACGTGGCGCGACTCCGCGTGGGAGGGGCGCACGTGGCGCGGCGGGGGCTCCGCCTGCGCCGGGTGGTTCTGGCGGTGCGGCGGACGTGGGCCGACCACGGCGTCCGCGGAGCACCCGTCCCGCTGAGCGCCCGGCCCCCTCGAAGGGATGACGGCGGAGCGGGGTGCGGCTCAAGGCCGCAG